>JBOHTO010000061.1:0-33241 GCA_050733695.1 Gemmatimonadaceae bacterium
GGGGTCCAGTTCCACCCCGAGGTGGCGCACACGCCGCGAGGGAGCGAGATCATCGCGAACTTCGTCTTCGGCGTATGCGGTGCCGAGCCCACGTGGACTGCCGGCGCATTCATCGCCGACGAGGTCGCGCGTGTACGGGAGACGACCGGCGAGTCACGCGTGATCTGCGGGCTCTCGGGCGGCGTCGATTCCGCCGTGGCCGCCGCGCTCGTGCACCGCGCAATCGGCGGGCGGCTCACATGCATCTTTGTAGACACGGGGCTTCTCAGGATGCACGAGCGCGAACAGGTCGAGCGGACATTTCGCGCCCACCTCGGTATCGATCTCATGACGATCGATGCCGGAGACCGCTTCCTGGCCGCGCTGGCCGGGGTCGAGGATCCCGAGCGCAAGCGGATCATCATCGGCCACACCTTCATCGACGTGTTCGAGGACGCGGCCGCCGACGTCGGTGATGACGTGGAGTTCCTCGTCCAGGGCACTCTCTATCCCGATGTCATCGAATCGGCGTCCCCGCGTGGCGGCCCATCGGTGACGATCAAGACGCATCACAACGTCGGAGGGCTCAGGCCCGGCATGTCGTTCCGCCTCATCGAACCCCTGCGCGAGCTCTTCAAGGATGAAGTGCGCAACGTCGGACGCGAGCTGGGGCTCCCGGAGGAGATGGTCGCCCGTCACCCCTTTCCCGGGCCGGGACTCGCGATTCGCATTCTCGGCGCGGTGTCGCCCGACAGGCTCGAAGTCCTGCGCCGCGCAGACGCGATCTATCTCGACGAGATTCGCAGCGCGGATCTGTATGACGAGATATGGCAGGCCTTCGCTGTCCTGCTGCCCGTCCGCACCGTCGGGGTGATGGGCGACGAACGCACGTACGACAACGTCGTTGCGCTCCGTGCCGTGACGAGCACCGACGGGATGACCGCCGACTGGTACCCCTTTCCGCACGACACCCTGGGACGGGTCTCCAATCGCATCATCAACGAGGTGGACGGCGTCAATCGCGTCGTCTACGACATCAGCTCCAAGCCACCCGCCACCATCGAATGGGAGTAATCCAGCCGAGCCGCTCGCCGCGCAGGCTCAGCTGTCCTCCGGTCAGACGTTCTTCTCCTCCAGCAGCGCCAGGAACTGCACTGGGTCGCTGATCTCGAGCAGCCGCCTGGGGACGTCCGCCTCCTTGCTGAACTGCGCGATCTTCCCAAGCACGGGCAGATACTGGTTGGATACCTCCAGCGGCGGCGCGACGATCAGAAAGAAGAAATGGACGGGCTTCTCATCGATCGCCTTGAAGTCCACGCCGTCCGGTTTGCGCCCGAATGCCACGCGCAGCTTGCTCACGACCAGAGAGCGGCAATGCGGAATCGCGATACCACGCCCTATGCCGGTCGAGCCGAGATTCTCCCGGCGCTTGAGCATCTTGAAGAGCATTCCTTCCGACTTCTCATCAACTCCGAGCAGACCGATCAACTCCCTCAGCACGTCGTCCTTGTTGGCGCCGTCCAGAGCGAGCTTGATCGAGTCCTCGGAAAAGAACTCTCGCAATTCCATCGGTCGTCCCCTGCAGGTTCATGTTTCGGCGCTGCCTGCTTCGAACCATTCGGCGCCCGCAACGTGCCCAGCGCGACCAGCGAAGTTACCCGCCGCGCGAGGTCGTGTCAAACCCTGATATTGCAGGCACTTGCCGCCGCCGCTAGCTTTCGCGACATGGCGTTTCCCTTTGCCTTCGACGGGCGTGTTCCGCTCTACCTCGCGCCCATGGCCGGCGTTTCCGAATCGCCCTTTCGCCGGCTCTGCCGCGCGCTGGGGGCGGATGTCGTCGTCACCGAGTTCCTCTCCGCCGAAGGAATCCGTCGCGAGAACGAGGCCACCATCGCCAAACTGCGCTTCGGAAGCGACGAACGGCCCATCGGTGTGCAGATATTCGGCGCCGAGCCGAGCGCGATGGGCGAGGCGGCGGCGCTCGTGACCGATGTGTTCGCTCCCGAGTTCATCGACATCAACTTCGGTTGCCCGGTCAAGAAGGTCGTGAAGCGCAACGGCGGTTCCGGGTGCCTCAAGGACCTCCGCCTCGTGCAGACAGTGATTCGTGCCGTTGCATCCGCAACGCATCTTCCCGTTACCGTGAAGATCAGGAGCGGCTGGAGCGAGGAGACGCGTGACCCGGTTGGTATCGCTCTCCGTTGTCAGGATGCCGGCGCGAGCGTGCTCACTCTGCATCCGCGCACGCGAGCGCAGATGTACACGGGCGGGGCGAGGTGGGAGGAAATCGCCGCTGTCACCGCCGCCCTGGACATCCCGGTCGTCGGAAACGGCGACATCCGCACCCCCGACGACGCCGTGCGCATGCAGCGAGAGACGGGCTGCGCGGGCGTCATGATCGCCCGCGGCTCCTTCGGCCAGCCGTGGGTCTTCGCCCAGACGCGCGCCATACTCGACGGCTTGCCGGTTCCGCGCACGCCGGGCGTTGCTGAACGCTTCTCCATCGCGCTCGAGCATGCCCGCATGGTACAGGAGTACGAGCCCGATCCCCGCGGGGCCGCCATCGAGTTCCGCAAGCACCTCGGCTGGTATGCCCGCGGCCTGCCGGGTTCGGCTGAGCTGCGAACGCGGCTGCACGCCGTCAACTCCTTCGACGAAGTCGAGGGCATCTTCACCGACTACCTCGCACGGCACGACGCGCCCGGGATCACTTCGTCGTCGCTCCCTGTCTCTCACCGGCCTGGCGCCGCCGCAGTCGCGCCGGCTGCGTGAGAAGACACCGCATTCGCGACCTGCTCGGCCAGGTCGCGAGCGGCTCGATCGATGTGGAAGGCGCGCTGGATCGGCTCGCCTTCGATCCAGTCGAATCGCTTCCCTTCGCCACCATAGACCACGGCCGCTCTCTGCGCCATGGCTTCCCGGAGGTGATACTCGCCGAGGGGAAGACTGTGGAGCAGGTCGTCGCGATCGCGGAACGGCTCGCCGAGCGTGGCGACGGGTTCCTGGTGACGCGCGCGGACGGCGGCGCGCGATCTGCACTCGCGCATCGCTTCACCGGCTGCGAAGTGAACCCGATCGGCCGAACCGTGCACCTCGCCGGCAACGCGCCCGCGCCGCGCGGCGTGGGCACGGTTCTCATCATCACGGCCGGAACCAGCGATATGCCGGTCGCCGAAGAGGCCGCGGCAACGGCCAGTGCCCTCGGCGACGACGTCGAGCGCATGCAGGATGTCGGCGTTGCGGGACTTCACCGGCTCCTCGCCCAGCGCGACAAGTTGCTCGGCGCGGCCGTCATCATCGTCGTCGCCGGAATGGAGGGCGCGCTGCCATCGGTAGTGGGCGGGCTGGTGCGCGTCCCCGTGATCGCCGTCCCCACCAGCGTGGGCTACGGTGCGAGTTTCGGCGGCGTGGCGGCCCTGCTCGGCATGCTGAATAGTTGTGCCTCTGGCGTGACCGTCGTGAACATCGACAACGGATTTGGCGCCGCCTTCGCGGCATCGCGCATGACACACCTGTGATGCTCGGAGACCGGGGAGTCTGACGCGACCGGTGCGGCTCGGATCACGCGGTGTGCCCGCCGTCGCGGGCCTGTGGATCGTGGCGATCTTCGCCGCGCTTCTGCTCCCGGATAGCGGGGCGGAGCCGTGGCTGGCCTGGCTCGCGCTCGTCCTGTTCGCTGTGTCGCTGTTCGCCGCGGTGGCGATGGCGGGCGGACGGATACCCGATCACCTTCAACCAGGTCTGGAACTCGCGCTAGTCGCGCTCGGCGCGCCGGTGTTGCTGATCGTGGCCGCGCTTGGCGGAGCGAGTGACCCATCGATGCTGCTCTTCCTGACGCTCATAGCGGGCGTTGCGTGGCGGCGGGGGACGACGGCCGGCGCCGTTGCCGCGATCGCGGTCACGATGGCCCTTATGGCTCTCGACGCGTGGCTTGGAAGACCCCTGGAGCTCGCTCGCGCGCTGATGCTCGGCGGCGGCATCGCCGTCATCGGCGTCGCTCCCGCATGGCAGAAACGCAGGCTCGCTCGCCAGACGGCCGGTGCCGGACAGCGCCTCGCGCGCATCGAGGGGTATCTCGCTGATCGCCGGACGAACCCGCACCTCTCACGCCGGCTGCCAGGGGATCTTCGACGCGAATCCCAGGTGATACACGGCGCCGCCGAGGGGATGTTGCACCTGGACGAACTGGATCGATATCTGCGCGACGTGCGCGACATGAGTGGCGCGGACGAGGTGATCTTCTGGCGTCCGAACGCCGCCGGCGTGCCGGCGCCCGTGGCCTGGTCGACCGAGAGCGCTGGTGCGCCGCTCTACTTCGATCATGAAGAGTGGACACCTCACGTGAAGTGGTCCGCCGAGGAAGCCGCGATCCAGTGCCTGGGCAACGACGAGACGGCGCATTTCGTGAGTTGCCCGGTCGAGACCAGGAGTCGGCTGATCGGAGTGCTGAGCATGTCGGCCGCAGCCGGCCTGACCCTCTCGCGCAACGGCGCGAAGGCGTGGGTGGAACGACACGCCGCGCAGGTGGCGCTGCTTGCCGAGCTGTTCGATATCCGCCGCGAATATCGCAAGGATCTGCGTCAGACGCGCGCACTGCTCGCGGCCGCACGCGACATCCATGAGAACAGGTCGATAGAATCGCTCGGGCGCGCGGTATGCGAGGCCGCGATCAACGTCACGTCGGGCAATCGGGCGGCGCTTATCCGGTGGGATGAACGTTCCGGAAGCGGCGCGGTGCAGGCCACGTCCGAAGGGCACGTCCTGCAACCCGGTCTCGCCGTAAGCACGGAGTCGCTTCTGGCTGTTCAGTGTCGCCTGGGGGAACCCGTGCTCAAGGACGACGCGCAGGCGTCGCGGCACGCGGCATCGGCTCGCGGCGGTGGCGTTGGAATTGGCGGGCCGGTCTACGGTCCGGGCGAGCCGAGCCGCGACATCGGATCGCTCGCCATTGTGCCGATGCGGCGGCAGAACCGCATCATGGGCGCCCTCGTTGTGGAGGGAGAGAGCGCCGGCGATCTGACCTCGGCGGATCTCCGGAATCTGGGGTTGCTATCGGCTGTCGTCGCCACGTCGCTCGAGATCGCCTGGGAGGTCGAGGTGATCGACCGGCGCGCGCGCACGGACGAACTCACTGGCCTCTACAATCGCCGCCACCTCGACGAGGCGCTGAGCTCCGTTATGGCGGATGCGGAGCGCTACGGGCACGCCGTCTCGCTGATCGTCGCCGACATCGACCATTTCAAGCGGGTCAACGATGCGCATGGGCATGAGGCGGGCGATGCGGTGCTCGCGCAGGTCGCGCGCATCTTTCGCGAGGCCGTGCGGGTGAATGACATATGTGCGCGCTATGGGGGCGAGGAACTGGTCGTGCTGCTTCCACACACACCGGCGGCGGGCGCGCGCGAGCTGGCCGAGCGACTGCGTGAGCGGATCGAGTCGCGCGTCATGCGGAGCCGGGGTACCGAGCTGCTGGTAACGGCCTCCTTCGGCATGGCCACCTTCCCCGATTCGGCGAGCCGGCGTGACATGCTGTTCTCGGCAGCGGATCGGGCGTTGTATCGCGCGAAGGAGGCGGGCCGGAACAGGGTGGAGATCGCGCCGGCGCTTGCCGGCAATGCCGGGCGAAGCCATTCGTGAGGAACCGGTAGTGGATGAAACGGGTCGCGGCCGGCCGGGGCGGGCGTCGGCCAGCAGATGATACGAGGCCCCGCGGTGCTTCAGCGGGGCCTCGAAATTGTGAACGTGAACGATCGGGAAGCGGTGATCAGTAGCCCGGGTTCTGGACCAGGTTAGGGGCAACGTCGAGTTCGGCTCGCGGGATGGGATACAGCGCCTGGAACTGCTCTATCCCCAGTACCGCGACCGCGCGTCCGGTGCGCACGAGGTCCGGCCAGCGATCGCCTTCGAACGCCAGCTCGAGCAGCCACTCGCGCAGAACGGCATCGATCACATCCTGCTGCGTGACCACGTCCACGCCGAGAACGAGTAGCGCCAGTCCGGCCCGAACCCGCACGGGGTTCAGGGAAGCCAGCGCCTCGCCGAGTTTGTTCTGCCGCGCCTCGGACTCTGCCTTGATAAGCAGAACCTCGGCGAAGCGGATCACGTGGATGTCCTCCGCGCCGGCACCCGTGGGCCATCTCGCGCCGAACTGGTTGCCAGTTCCCGAGAAGGCGATGTTCCACTGGCCCCGCAGGTCGGCGGGCCGGCACGCGGTCAGGCCCCTGCGCGATGAGCGACTTCAGCCGTGGTGCACCGGTCCGGGCCACGGGCCGTAGCTCTGCGCTAAGTCCTTATCAATCAGGCGCGTACGGCGCCAGATATGAACCATTATCACAAGGTGCCGTGGCTTGACTTCGGGGCTGCCGCAGCGTACTTTGCATTGAACGGGGGCGACTGGCTTCGACGGGGTTGGTGAAGCTGTGGCCGCGTGCCCAGGTACTCGGGTCCTGGTAAAACCCTCGGGAAGATTCACAACTGCCAACGATAACTTGGCCCTGGCTGCGTAACTCTCGTAGTTAACGCACCTGCCCGCTGAGCAGCCCTCCCGAGGCGGCTTGACGGGTATCGCAAAATCGGGATAGCCCTGCGTTACGCCTTCCGGCGTGGGGCGAGATTTCTGGAGGGCTTGTCCGGCAGTGGGCCGTCCACTGGCCAGCAGCCGGAGACCTCAATCGGTGGACTACGCACGTAGACGCTGTGGTGAATCCAGTTTCGGACCGGGGTTCAATTCCCCGCGCCTCCATCAGTTCAGAGCGCCGGCTCCAGTCTTCCTGGGGCCGGCGCTCTGCATATGTGGTACTCGCCACATGGGCGGTAGTCAGGCGGTGCAAGTCCTCCCGGCAGGCGAAGTGCACCCGTGCGCTTGTATCCAGCATCGCCTGACGAAGTGCCGACGGCCTCATTGGGTGTCCTCTTTGCCACTACCCTGTCGCCGAGACACTCAATTGCCACCGCGTTCCTGCTGGCAACCCGGGCGCTCGCGCGGCATCTTGCCCACTGCGGCGCCGATCGTCGCATGAGACCAGCAAGCTGGAGAGCAAGTGGCTGACCCGCTCGTCGGAGTGATAATGGGATCGCGTTCGGACTGGGAGACGATGTCCCACACCGCGCAGACCCTCGAGCAACTGGGCGTTCCTCACGAGACCCGCGTCGTCTCGGCGCATCGCACTCCCGACGTTCTCTTCGAGTACGCCACCACCGCCGAAGCACGAGGGATCGAAGTGATAATCGCTGGCGCTGGGGGAGCGGCACATCTCCCCGGGATGACGGCGGCAAAGACGATTCTCCCCGTCCTCGGCGTTCCGATCGAATCGAAGTCGCTCAAGGGGGTCGATTCGCTGCTCTCGATCGTACAGATGCCCGCCGGCATACCCGTGGGAAGCCTCGCCATCGGGCGCGCTGGTGCGGTCAACGCGGCACTGCTGGCGGCGGCCATCCTCGGTGTCCGCCACCACGATGTCCGCGAAGCCCTGCGCCGGTACAGGGCGGAACAGACCGCGGCCGTCCTGGGTGCCCGGGATCCGCGCGCCGATGCAACGGTAAAGAGGGGCGAGCACGAGTGAAGGTCGGTGTCCTGGGCGGCGGTCAGCTCGGCCGCATGCTCGCGCTCGCCGGGCTGCCGCTCGGACTCCGCTTTCGCTTCTTCGATCCTGTCTCCGACGCACCGGCCGGCCACCTCGCAGAGCACCATCCGGCGCGCTACGACGACGAATCTGCACTCACGCGCTTCGCGCACGGGCTCGACGTGGTCACCTACGAGTTCGAGAACGTCCCGCATGCCACCGCACGCTTTCTCTCGCGGCTCGTGCCCATGCGACCCGGGGCCACGGCGCTCGCTGTCGCGCAGGATCGTCTCGAAGAGAAGCGCTGTTTCAGACGACTGGGTATCGACACGGCCGCCTTCGAACCCGCGGAAACTCTCGCCGAACTGCGCAGGGCGGTGAAGGCAATCGGCTTGCCCGCCATCCTGAAGACGCGGCGCATGGGCTACGATGGCAAGGGGCAGCGCGTCCTTCACGCCGCTGCCGAGGTCGAGAGCGCGTGGGAATCGCTCGGCGGCGCACCGCTCCTGCTCGAGGCATTCGTGTCGTTCGATCGCGAGCTCTCGATCATTGCGGTCCGCGGCGCGCGACCAGGCGGGGCGGAGGGCTCGGCGCCAGTGGATGCGGACGACGGCGCACATGTGACGCTGTTCTATCCCCTTGTGGAGAACGAGCACAGGACTGGTATATTGCGCCGCTCGCTCGCTCCCGCCGATTCGGTGAGCTCGGCGTTGCGCGAGACGGCCGAGCGTTTCGCCGCGTTGGTCATGCACGACCTCGACTACCGCGGAGTGCTCGCGCTCGAGCTATTCCAGGTGGGTGACAGGCTGCTCGTGAACGAGATGGCGCCGCGGGTACACAACTCGGGGCATTGGACGATCGAAGGCGCCGAGACGAGCCAGTTCGAGAATCACCTGCGCGCCGTGCTCGGCCTTCCGCTGGGATCAACCGCGCCAGTGGGATGCAGTGCGATGCTGAATCTCATCGGCCATGTTCCGCCCATCGACGCACTGTTTTCGGTAGAAGGCGCGCACGTGCACCTGTACGGCAAGTCGGCGAAACCCGGGCGCAAACTGGGTCACGTAACGGTCCGGGCAGATCGCAGGGCGGCTCTCGAGGCGAGGCTCGGGAAGATGCAGCGCATCATCGAGGCGACAGAAAATGGACTCCCGCTTTCGCGGGAATGACTGCGCTGTTGTGAGGCCGCGACCCGGTGAGTACGGCACAACACTGCTACCTGGCTTTGCCTGGCGGGAATCACGGCCGGCGGTTCGCGGGATGTATGGGTGGGTGACGCGAGGCACGTGTGCCTTCTATCCCGCGTCTGCATCCAGCGCCGCGTGCGCGGCAGCCAGCCGCGCGATCGGCACACGGTAGGGTGAACACGACACGTAGTCGAGGCTGATCTCATGGCAGAAGGCAACCGAGCGAGGTTCCCCGCCATGCTCGCCGCAGATCCCCGCCTTGAGATCCGGCCGCCGCTCGCGCCCAGCCAACACGGCCATGCGCACGAGCTGACCCACGCCCTCGCGATCCAGCACCTGGAAGGGATCCTCGTCCAGTATGCCGCGGTCCACGTAACCCGGGAGAAAGCGGCCGGCGTCGTCCCGGCTCATGCCGAATGTCGTCTGCGTCAGATCGTTGGTCCCGAAGGAAAAGAACTCCGCTTCGTCCGCGATCGCGCCGGCGGTGAGCGCCGCGCGCGGAAGCTCGATCATGGTGCCGATCATGTAGTGCACCTCCTCACCCATTCCACGAAGCACGTGGGTGGCTGCCTCCTCCAGGATCGCGCGCTGATGCGAGAACTCGCGCGCTGTTGCGACCAGCGGAATCATGATCTCGGGATGCACATCCACACCGCGCCGCTTCGCGCGCACGGCCGCCTCGAAGATCGCGCGTCCCTGCATCTCCGTTATCTCCGGGTACGTGATCCCCAGGCGGCAGCCGCGGTGGCCGAGCATGGGATTGATCTCGCGAAGAGACTCGACGATGCGCGACAGCTCGGAGCGCGCGACCCCCAGTGTGCGCGCAAGAAGCTTGCTCTCCTCTCCGCCGTGCGGGAGAAACTCGTGCAGCGGGGGATCAAGCAGACGGATGGTCACCGGCAGACCGTGCATCGCCTCGAAGATCCCCTCGAAGTCAGCGCGCTGGATGGGCAGGAGTTTTGCCAGCGCCCGACGACGACCCCCTTCATCCCGCGCGACAATCATCTCGCGCATCGGCGTGATCCGGTCACCCTCGAAGAACATGTGCTCCGTGCGACAGAGACCGATCCCCTCTGCGCCGAAACCGCGAGCGATGCGCGCGTCCTGGGGCGTATCGGCGTTGGCGCGCACCTTGAGCGTGCGTACATCGTCCGCCCACCCGAGCAGCGTGGCGAAGGACCTGTAGGTGGGCGCGGACTCGGTGGCCAGCTTCCCGCTCATCACGCGCACCACTTCACTTGGAATCGTGGGCAGGTCGCCGGCGTAGACGCGCCCGGTAGCGCCGTCGAGCGTGAGCCAGTCGCCCTCCCTCACGCTCGTTCCGTCGACGGTGAAGCGACGCTGCTCCGCATCCACCTCGATCTCGCGCGCACCGACTATCGCACACTTGCCCATGCCACGCGCCACGACGGCTGCATGACTCGTCATGCCGCCTCGCGTCGTGAGCACCGCGCGCGCGGCCACAAGGCCGTGGAAATCCTCGGGTGTGGTTTCCTCGCGAACCAGGATGACGCTGTCCCCCTGCGCCGCGCGCTTTTCCGCGACGTCAGGATCGAACACGGCCTGACCGCTCGCCGCGCCCGGGCTCGCGGGCAGGCCTGTGCAGAGTGGTGTCGCGCGTATCGCTCCGTCGATGATCGGATGCAGCAACTGGTCGAGCTGTGACGGACCCACCCGACGCACCGCGGTCGCCCGATCGATGAGCCCCTCCTCGACCATCTCCGCCGCTATCCTGATGGCCGCGGCCGCCGTACGCTTGCCGTTGCGCGTCTGCAGCAGAAAGAGCTTGCCACGTTCGACCGTGAACTCGATGTCCTGCATGTCGTGGTAGTGGCGCTCGAGACGGTCCTGCGTGTCCATCAACTCCGCGTAAGCCCCGGGCAGACGATCCGCCATCTGGTCGATGCCGAGCGGCTGCCGCGTTCCCGACACGACGTCCTCGCCCTGCGCATTGACGAGAAACTCGCCGTAGAACGCACGTTCTCCCGTGGATGGATTGCGCGTGAAGGCCACGCCGGTTCCCGAGTCGTCGCCGAGATTCCCGAAGACCATGGCGACGATGTTGACAGCCGTCCCCGGATGCTCGGGAATCCCGTTCACCCGCCGGTAGTCCACCGCCTTGCGCAGCATCCACGATCGCCACACGGCTTCGATGGCGCCCTGGAGCTGTTCCGCGGGCTCCATCGGAAACGCCCTGCCGGCGCTGTTCGCGACGAGTGCCTTGTATTCCTCCACCAGATTGCGGAGGTCCTGCTCACCCAGCTCTGCGTCGGTCGCCGCGCCCGCTGTCAGTCGTTTTGCCGTGAGCAGATGTTCGAAGGACTGGCTCGGCACGCCCAGTACCACGCTCCCGTACATCTGCAGGAACCGCCGGTACGAATCGTAGGCAAAGCGCGCGTTGCCGCTCTGACGTCCAAGGCCGACGACCGTGCGATCGTTCAGGCCGAGGTTGAGGATCGTCTCCATCATTCCTGGCATGGAGACAGCGGCCCCGGACCGAACGGATACGAGAAGTGGATCAGCGTTCGACCCCAGGCGCTTTCCCGCGGCAGCCTCGACGCGCTCCAGGTTACGTGCGATCTCATCCTGAAGCCCCGGCGGCGTCCCGCCGTCGTGGAGAAAGCTGGTGCACAGATCGGCCGCGATCGTGAACCCGGGCGGCACCGGTACGCCCAGGTTGGTCATCTCGGCCAGGTTCGCCCCCTTTCCCCCCAGGATCGCCTTCATCTCGCGCGTTCCCTCTGCGCGTCCATCCCCGAAAAAAAAGACGCGCCGGCTGCCGTGCTCGGACGTTACGCTCCCAGCGTCAGCAGCCACAGCCGAAGCGGAGCTTGTCGGGATCGGTGGGTGGGGGAGTCGGGTAGTCACCTGAGAAGCAGGCGTGGCAAAAACCGTGCGGTCCGTCCGGGACCGCGTTCAGCATGCCATCGAGCGAGAGATAGCCGAGCGAATCGACGCCGAGCTGGCCCGCGATCGCGCCCACTTCGTAGTTGGCTGCAATGAGCTCCTCGCGCGTGGGCGTGTCGATCCCGTAGTAGCATGGTCCCGTGATCGGAGGAGAGCTAACGCGCATGTGAACCTCGCGCGCTCCTGCGCCGCGCACGAGCGCCACGAGTCCGCGCGTGGTCGTTCCCCTCACGATCGAATCGTCCACCATGACGACGCTGCGCCCCTCGAGCACTTCGCGAACCGCGTTGTACTTGACCTTCACCTTGGAATGGCGGCCGTGCTGCGTGGGCTGGATGAAGGTGCGGCCAACGTAGTGGTTGCGGATCAGCGCCAGCTCGTACGGCTTTCCGGATGCTTCCGCATAACCGAGCGCGGCCGAGTTGGAGGAGTCGGGTACGCTGAACACGAGTTCCGCGCCGGGAGCCGGACACTCCATCGCCAGCCGCCGGCCTAGCGCTCGCCTGGCGCGGTCGACGGACGCGCCGAAGACGCGGCTGTCGGGGCGGGCGAAATACACGTGCTCGAATACGCACCGCCTGGGATCACGCTCTGGCAGAGGATGAATACCGCGCATGCCGCCAGCATCGATTGCGATGATCTCCCCGGGCTCCACCTCTCGGACGTAATGAGCCCCGACGATGTCGAGCGCGCACGTCTCGGACGCAAGCACGGTGGCACCCCCGACCTTCCCGATCGCCAGCGGACGCCAACCCCTGGGATCCCGCGCTGCGAGCAGCGTGTCACCCATCAGCACGACGATGCAGTACGCGCCCTCGACGCCCTCCAGTGCCTGACCAAGTCGTTCCTCGGGCGTATCGGCGGTGGCCTTCGCGAGTCGGTGAACGATGACCTCGGAGTCCATCGTGGAAGTGAAGATCGAGCCGTCGTCCTCCAGCTCACGGCGAAGCTCGGCGGCATTGGTAAGGTTGCCGTTGTGGGCCAGCGCGATATGCCCGCCGCGAAAGCGCGCGAGAACGGGCTGCGCGTTGTCCAGAGTCGACGAGCCGGCCGTGCTGTAGCGCGTGTGCCCGACGGCAACCGCACCGCCAAGGCCCGCCAGCGAATCGGGCCCGAACCCCTCGCTCACGAGCCCCATCGCCCTCACCGCCTGCGCGTTGCCCCTGTCGTTGACCGCCACGATTCCAGCGGACTCCTGACCGCGGTGCTGGAGGGAGTACAGCCCCAGCCGCGTGATCTCCGCCGCATGCTCGTGACCGTGAACGCCGAATATGCCGCACATGTTCTATCTCGCTGCCGAAGGTACCGCCTCGCCCGCCGCCTTTCGCATCTCGTCGCCGGCATCAACGCCCGGGCGACCGGCTCTGCCTTCCGCGACACCGCGCGCCATGATCGCTGGAATGGCCTCGTGGTACGCCGCGACCATTCGCTCGATCGAGATTGCCATCGCGCGTGCGCCCATGCCGATCCTCAGTGTTCCGGAAGCTGATCGAACGCGTCCGATCTCTCTGGCGGGAACCTGCCTGCCGCGCATCAGGTCGATCACCCGCGCCGGCTCACCCGTAGACACTATGATGCGGCCCTGCGCTTCGCCGAACAGCAACGCGGTTGCGGGAACATCGTCCCCCCAATGCGAAAGGTCGATGTCCGCCCCGAGCGGCCGCTCGCGGTCCAGCATGGTGCACTCGGCGAGTGCGACGGCCAGACCACCCTCGCTGCAGTCGTGCGCCGAGGAGATCAGACCGAGCCGGATCGCATCGAGCAGAGCCTCGATGACCGCGCGTTCCGCGACCAGATCGCAGCGGGGAGGACGGCCACCGACGACCCCATGGACACGTGCGAGGTATTCGCTGCCGCCGAGCTCCGCGGTGGGTTCACCAAGGAGCACAACCGCATCGCCGTCGCGAATGAAGGCAGACCGCGTGATGTGCTCGAGCGAGTCGATGAGACCGACCATCCCGACCACCGGCGTGGGATACACCGCACCAGCAGGGCTCTCGTTGTAGAGCGAGACGTTTCCACCAGTGACCGGCGTGCCGAGCGCGGTGCACGCCTCGCCCAGTCCGGCGATCGCTTCGCGAAGCTGGAAATATACTTCGGGTCGTGTGGGATTGCCGAAGTTGAGATTGTTCGTTATGGCCATGGGGCGGGCACCGGAACACGCGACGTTACGCGCTGCCTCCGCAACGGCGATGCGCGCGCCCTCCCTGGGGTCGAGGTACACGTAGCGCGCGTTGCAGTCGGTCTTGAGCGCCAGGGCTTTCTGCGTTCCGCGAAGCCGAATGACGGCAGCATCCCCGCCCGGCCCCACAACGGTGCTCGTCCGCACCGTGGTATCGTACTGCCGGTACGCCCACGCCTTGCTCGCGATCGTCGGTGCAGACAGAAGGCCGAGGAGCACGCGCTCCGGATCGCTGCCCGCACTGCCGCCGACGAAGGCGTCCACATCCATTTCCCTGAGGCGCACGATCTCCTCGCTCTCGCGCGCCTCCGGCGTGTAGGTCGGACAGTCCGTAACGAGGCGGCTGCCGGGAAACTCGGCGACAACCCGGTCACCCTCGGTGATCCTGTACACCGGCTCCGCGATGACCTCGCCGATCACCGCGGCCGCCAGATCCCAGCGCCCAAGTATTCCGCGAACCTCGCTCTCCCGGCCGCGGCGGGCCACCACCAGCATCCGCTCCTGCGATTCGCTCAGCAGGATCTCGTAGGGAGTCATTCCGTCCTCGCGCACAGGAACACGGCTCGTGTCGATGCTCACTCCCACATCGCCGCGTGCGGCCATCTCGGCAGACGACGACGTGAGACCGGCCGCACCCATGTCCTGGATGGCCACGATGTGACCGCTGCGGATGAGCTCGAGACTCGCTTCGAGCAGGAGCTTCTCGGTGAATGGGTCTCCGACCTGCACACGCGGACGCTTGGCGTCGCTCGCCACCGAGAGATCCTCCGAGGCGAACGTCGCGCCGTGGATGCCGTCGCGGCCCGTGCGCGCGCCCACGGCCATGATCGGGTTGCCAACGCCCTCGGCCCTGGCCCGAATGAGATCATCCTCTCTCAGCAGCCCCACGCACATCGCATTGACAATCGGATTGCCTTCGTACGATGGGTCGAACGCGATTTCGCCGCCCACCGTCGGCACTCCGACGCAGTTCCCGTAATCGCCGATGCCCTTCACCACGCCCGCGAACAGGTAGCGCACGCGTGCGCTGTCGAGGGAACCGAATCGGAGCGAGTTGAGCAGCGCGATGGGCCGCGCACCCATTGTGAATACGTCGCGCAGGATCCCGCCAACTCCCGTGGCCGCGCCCTGGTAGGGTTCGATGGCGGAAGGGTGGTTGTGCGACTCGATCTTGAAGGCGACAGCCAGACCGTCGCCCACCGCGATCACGCCGGCGTTCTCGCCCGGACCCTGCAGAACGTATGGAGCGACCGTTGGCAGAGTCCGGAGCAGTGGGCGCGAGTGCTTGTAGGAGCAGTGCTCGTTCCAGAGCGCGCTGACCACGCCCAGTTCAGTGAAGGTGGGCTCTCGTTGCAGCAGCGCGACCAGTCTGGCGTACTCCCCCTCGGTGAGTCCATGTCCGGCGACGAGCGCCGGTGTGATCTCGGGATCGCCGGGGCGGGGAAGAGGGACGGAACGCTGGGCGGGCTTCACGTCCTCCGGATGCCGTCGAGCATGTCTCCAACGAAACGACTCAGCACACTCCGATTCACATGGGTGAGCATGTCGAGCTCACCCGCATCGAGCCACGTGCCGCGACACTCTGAACAGACGTCGATCTTCATGTGCTGGAATTCCCGTTCGGCGAGATCAGCTCCGCACTTGGGGCACTTCATGTAGTGCACGGATCGTTCGAGCTTGAGACGCTCGCCGTCCAGCCGGACGCGAGCGGCTCTGATCAGCTCGGCGTCGCGTTTGGCGAAGTACTCGTCTTCGTTGCGGCTCGGCTTGTCGTCGATGGACATTCACTCCTCGAATGGCTTTCTGGCGGTGTCGGCCCGCGCGCGCTCCTGCGCCGCGCGGATCGAGTCGGCGGACATCCTTTGCGACCCCTGGAAGGGCACCGGCGGTGCGGCCACTGGCAGTGCGGTGGAATCCATCACGACGGACGCGCTGTCGCCGGACGGGACAGCCGTGTCACCCACAACCACGTCCGGAATCGCGGGCGACGGCAGTGCCGTCTCGATTCGGACGCCACCGACCTGTCCCGGCAAACGCGCCGGAGCGACCGGCTCGGACGGTGCTGCTTCGGCCGAGGCAGGAGCAGCGCTGTCAGCGTTCGCCGGCGCCGGCGAGGGTTCCGCGATGATCAGAGCGCCTGGGCGGTCGCCAGCGGTGGGGCCGGTTGCACCGATGGCGCGTGGAGCACCCGTGATCGTGCGCTCCGGCGCGATCCCAGTGGGAGATGTGCTCGCGCCGCTGAAACGGCGGCCGGGCGCGCGAAATATCGCGTCCACGACAGCATCGTTGTCCAGCATCACGAGGTCACTCATCCCGCAGGTGTCCTCGCATCCGTTGCGGAAGAACAGGTAGACGTACGAGCCACGCGTGCTCACGGTGGCGGGCGCGCCGAGCCGCTCGACGACCTCGGCGCGTGTCATGCCCGGGTCGATGGTGACCGCATTCTCCTGTGCGCCAGCCGCGCCAGCGCCGAACACCAGGAGCATTGTTAACAGGCGACGCATTGTTACCCTCCGGTTAAACCGATACCTGTGCGAGCAGCGATTCGAAAAGCGCCAGGCCGTCGCTCGAGCCGAGCAGCGGATCGACGGCGCGCTCCGGGTGTGGCATCATGCCAAGGACGTTCCCCTCGGCGCTGACGACTCCGGCAATGCTCCGATCGGAGCCATTGGGATTGTATAGCGGGTCCGCATCGCCGGCTGCTCCGGCGTAACGAAACACCACTCGTCCTTCTCCCTCGAGCTCGTCCAGGATTTCCGGTGGCGCGGTGTATCGACCTTCGCCGTGAGCGATCGGAACGCGGAGGATATCCCCCTTCTCGTACCGGTGCGTGAAGATCGTCGCGACGTTCTCGACTCGCAGCCGCACTGTGTCGCACACGAAGCTCAGTCCCGCGTTGCGCATCAGGGCACCCGGAAGCAGTCCCGCTTCGCAGGCGATCTGAAAGCCGTTGCAGATCGCGAGGACAGGCCCTCCGCGATTCGCATGCGTCGCGACTTCGCGCATGATCGGACTGAAGCGCGCGATCGCACCGGCACGGAGGTAGTCCCCGTAGCTGAATCCACCAGGAAGTATGACGATGTCCGAGCCACGGAGGTCATGCTCCTTGTGCCACAGGTAGACTGCGTCCTCGCCCAGCCCCTCGGCGACTGCCTGGTAGGCGTCGTAATCGCAGTTGGACCCCGGAAAGGTCACTATGCCGAACCTCAAACGGCCTCCACGGATGCTATCTCGTAGTCCTCGACGACCGGATTCGCGAGCAGCCGGTCGCACATCTCGCCGATGGCGCGTGCGGCATCCTCCGGACTGTCGGCGTCGGCCTGGACCACGATGTGACGCCCGACACGAACGTCGTGCACCTGCGGAAACCCCAGCGAATGGAGTGCACCGGCCACCGCCTGGCCCTGGGGATCGAGCACGCCGCGCCGCGGGATGATGTGTACGGCTACCCTGAAGTTCGTCACGTCGCAGTCTCCGAATCCTGGTCGTCGACGGCGCGATTCAATCGCGGCGTCGGCCGACCGGTTCTCCAGGCACGACGACGGGGGCGCGGCCGGCGCTGGCCGACCGGCGCCCCGTCCTGCGGAGCGTAGCGTTCATCCAGCTCGTCTTCATCGTCATCGACGCCGAGCAGGCCGCCGCCGGTTGGAATCCGGTCCATCAGCCCGACAACCACCGTGGCCAACACCCCCCAGGAGACGTAGAGCATCGCGACCGGGAAGAAGAACTCACGCGGCAGAAAGATCAGCCCCGCCAGGATCCCGAGCATGAGCAGCAGCGGAAGAACGCCGCGAACAGACCGAAAGTTAATCGTGGGAAGAACGGGATACGAGACGTTGCTTATCATCAGGAAGCTGAGCGCGAGCATGATGAATCGCAGCATGTCCTGCCAGGGCAGGTCCCCGATTCTCGTCTGCGTGTAGAGCTCCGTCTGGCTGAACCAGTAGTAGACCGCCAGGGTACCGCCGGCCGCCGGGCTGGGCAGGCCGGTGAAATAGCGCTTCGACTTGCCAGCGTGCTCGACGTTGAACCGTGCGAGGCGCAGCGCGGCGCACGCGGCGAAGAGAAAGACAAAGAGCCAGTTCCATGGGCTCGTGTTCAGGACCGCGAAATACATGATGAGCGCCGGAGCAAGGCCGAACGAGATGACATCCACGAGCGAATCCAGCTCTTCGCCGAACTTGCTGCCGGTACCCGTCGCGCGTGCAATTCGTCCGTCGAACATGTCGCACACACCGCCGAGCACGACATATACGCCGGCGCGCGCCGGGTTGCCGTCGGCCGCCGAGACAATTGCCAGCACTCCGAACATGAGGTTCGCGAGGGTGAAGCCGCTCGGCGCGAAGATCACAACCGCGCGGTGCACCCGCGGTCGCCGCGGCCTCACGCTGCCGGCAACTCCGCCACCACCGTCGTACCGGCAATGGTCGTGCGGCCCGCCGCCGTGAGGATGGAGCAAGCGGTGGGGACGAAGACATCCACCCGCGATCCGAACCGGATGATCCCCATGCGCGAACCCTGCTCCACCTGGTCACCGTCACGTGCGTAGGTGACTATCCTGCGCGCGATCAGCCCGGCGATCTGCCTCACGAGAATCCGGGTTCCGTCCGGTTCGCATTCTAGCCCCACGGATGACTGCTCGTTCTCGATACTCGACTTCTCGGTCGCCGCGTTGAGGAACCTGCCGGCGTTGTAGCGCAGGTAGCGAACGGTCCCGGAAACGGGATATCGATTCACATGGACGTTGAAGACGTTCATGAAGATCGAGATCCTGATCGCGCGCCCGTGCAGAAAGACGGGTTCGTCGACCTCCCGAATGTCCACGACCCTGCCGTCCGCCGGGGCGATCACGAGATGGCGCCCGCGATCGCCCGCGCGCTCCGGATCACGAAAGAAGTAGGCGACCCAGAGCGCGATCACGACCAGCAGGAAGGCCAGCAGCCAGAGTGGCCAGGACCTTCGGTTGAGGGCGAGCGCGAACGCGCCCACGGCGACGAGCGCCGCGATCAGAATGAAGAGAAGTCCTTCCCGTGCGAAGCTCACGCCATGTCCCGTGTGTCGAGTGGGTTGCCCGTGATGCGCCGGTACGAGTCGAGGTACCGCGCGCTGGTTGCATCGACAATGTCCTCTGGCAGCACCGGTGCGGGAGCCTCGCCGTTCCAGCCGCCGCGAGCACGTTCACCGTCCAGATAGTCGCGCAGCGGCTGCTTGTCGAAGCCGGACTGCGCCTGGCCCGGCTGATACGTGTCGGCCGCCCAGAAACGCGAGCTGTCGGGTGTAAGCACCTCGTCGACGAGCAGCAGACGGCCGTCCGCGTCCACTCCGAACTCGAGCTTGGTGTCCGCTATGATGATGCCGCCGTCCCCGCCGGCCGCGCGTGCGTGGCCGCGGGCGGCGATCTCCGATCCCAGGCGGTACACCAGGCGCGTGAGTCGCTCGAGCTCCGGCGCAACGCTCGCTCCCACGAGCTCGCGGAAAGTCGCGATAGTGATGTTCTCGTCGTGCCCGGTTGTCGCCTTCGTTGCGGGACTGAAGAGTGGCGGCTCGAGCCGGTCGCTTTCCCGCAGTCCGGGCGGCAGCGCCTCGCCAGCTAGTGTACCGGTCGCGCGGTACTCCTTCCAGGCAGACCCCGCGAGGTACCCGCGGATCACGCATTCAGCGGGGAATACGTGCGCACGATGACAGAGCATCGAGCGACCGGCCAGCTCGGCGCGGTGCGGCTCGAGCAGGGGGACTACCTGCACGATCTCATCGATATCGGCCGTGACCATGTGATGCGCAACAGTTCCCTGAAGCCGCCGCAGCCACCACGCGGTGAGTTGCGTCAGCACCGCTCCCTTGTACGGAATCGGCTCCCGCATGACGACATCGAATGCACTCACGCGATCGGTGGCGACGAGAAGAATGTGCTTCTGGTCGACGTGATAGATGTCGCGCACCTTGCCATGCCCCACGGGCAGGAGCGGAAGAATGCTCTCGGACATCACCGTCACACTCGCACCTCCTCGCGAGCCGCTGGTTGCGTGCTTCCCGATCCGGCCAGCAACGGCTCCACGACTTCCGCAAGGAACTCGTCCACCTGTTCGGCGGCGCGACCGGCAAAGCTCGTGGCCACCAGCGCCCCCCGCAGGTCCTCGAGTCCGGCGCCGAACGTCGCGTCCCCGGCGAGACGGTCGAGCAGGTCGTTGCGCGGTGCGCCCTCCTTCAAGGCCCGCGCCGCCGCAATGCTGTGGCGCCTGATGACCTCGTGCGCCTGTTGCCGGTCGCCGCCAGCGCGAACGGCGCGGACCAGGAGCTCTTCGGTTGCCATGAAGGGAAGTTCCTCCTCGATGCGCCTGCGGATCCGCGCCGGATGCACCTCGAGTCCGGACACGATGTTGCCCATCAGCACGAGCACTGCATCCGTGGCGAGAAAGGACTCGGGGATGACGATCCGGCGGTTTGCACTGTCGTCCAGCGTGCGTTCGAAGAACTGCACGCTGTGGGTGTGGTTCGCGTTCCCCTCCAGCGAGATCACGAAGCGCGCCAGCGATGCGATGCGCTCGGCGCGCATCGGATTGCGCTTGTACGCCATCGCCGACGAGCCGATCTGTTCGCTCTCGAACGGCTCCTCCATCTCGCCATACGCCTGGAGCATGCGGATGTCGGCGCTGAACTTGGCCGCGCTCGCGGCGACACCGGCAATGCATGCAAGGGCCTGTGCATCGAGCTTGCGTGTGTACGTCTGGCCGGTAACGGCCAGGGCGCGATCGAAGTCCATGGCGGCAGTGACGAGCTGATCGAGCCGGCGCACCTTCTCATGGTCGCCGTCGAACAACCGGAGAAAGCTCGCCTGCGTCCCGGTCGTGCCCTTCACCCCGCGGAAGGGCAGGGTGGCTATGCGATGATCGAGCTCCGCGAGATCGAGAACCAGATCCTGCATCCAGAGTGTCGCACGCTTGCCGACAGTCGTGAGCTGGGCCGCCTGCAGATGGGTATACCCCAGCGCCGGCTCCGCTCGCCACTCGCGTGCGAACGCGGCGAGTGCACGCAGTATGGCGACGACATTGCCGCGAACAAGCCCGAGCGCCCTCCGAAGAAGGATCAGGTCCGCGTTGTCGGTGACGAAGGCGCTCGTCGCTCCCAGGTGGATGATGCGCCTGGCGGCCGGAGCCACGTCGGCGAAGGCGTGGATGTGCGCCATGACGTCGTGCCGGAAGCGTCGCTCGTAGGTCGCCACGGCTTCGAAATCGACGTCGTCGAGGTGCGCCCGCATCTGTGTGATGGCCTCGGCCGGGATGTCCGCACCGAGTTCGCGCTGCGCCTCCGCCAGCGCCAGCCAGAGACGGCGCCAGAGGCCGTGCCTCGTGCGCGCGGACCAGAGCTCCAGCATCGCGCGCGAGGCGTAACGCTCGGCAAGCGGCGAGGCGTAACGGTCATGCACCGTCATCTGATGATGAAATCCTGCTGGTAGATGCGCCCCTCGTGCTCGAAGTACATGCGGATCGGGCCGCGTCCCCCGAAGTAATCCAGAGCCTGACGAACATCGTCGGCGCTCGTGATCGCCATCCGGTTGATCTGAACGATCACATCGCCTTCCCGTATGCCGAGCTCGTTCGAGATGCGCTCGCTCACGGCGAAGACGAGTGCGCCGCGCGCGCTGCGAATGGATCGTTCGGCGCGGATGGCCGGCGTCACGGTCACGAGTTGCAGTTCGCGCAGCACTTCCACCTTTGGCGCGGTGACTTCGGGAAGATCGGCTACGGTCAGTGTCGTCTCGATCTCGCGGTCGCCGCGCCGGATGACGATCGGCACGCGCTCGCCCACCCTCAGGTCCAGAACCTCCGTCTGCCAATCGAAGGAGTTCCTGAGGGGCTGGCCACGCGAGCCGAGGATCACGTCCCCCGGACGAATCCCCGCCGCGGCGGCGGGCGACCCCGGAGCAACCGAGCGCACGACTGCACCCGACAGCAACGCGCTGCGCGGATTCCCCGATCCACCGAGCTCGAGCTGTATCCCGACCCACGGGCGGCGAACGGCTCCGTATCGAAGAAGGTCCTCGGCAACGCGCCGCGCCCGGTTTATCGGAATCGCGAAGCCGAGTCCGATGGAGCTGCCTGTCGGCGAATAGATCGAGCTGTTCACACCTATCACAGCTCCGGCCGCGTTGACCAGGGGGCCGCCGGAATTGCCCGGGTTGATGGATGCGTCGGTCTGGATCATGTCGAGATACGCTGCCGTGCCCTCGCCGCCACCAACCAGATTCCGCCCCGTCCCACTTACAACGCCCGCCGTGACACTCGGTTCCGTGTTGCCGAGCAGGAAGCCGTAAGGATTACCGATCGCGATCGCCCACTCCCCGATGAGCAGCGCGTCCGAGTTGCCGAGCGGAGCTACAGGGAGTGCCGTGGCATCGATCTTCAGCACCGCGAGGTCGTTTATCTCGTCCACGCCGATCACCGCTGCGGGATGCGGCGTTCCATCCCGGAGTGCGACCGAAACGGACTGCGCGCCGCTGACGACGTGCGCGTTCGTGAGGATGACGCCATCCGCCCGAATGACGAAGCCGCTGCCCAGGCCCGGCGTGATGCGACGGCCCGACCGCCCGCCGAACAGGCTCTCGAAGGGATCGGCTGCCACACGCTCGATGACTTCTGTCTGCACCGTGACGACTGCGGGCGCTACGGCAGCTACGGCCGAGGTGATCGCGGTTCGCCGCTGCGGCTCGATGTCGGACGACGCCGCACGGGGCAGGCGGGCGGCGGTCTGGGCCGGGGCAGGCGTTGCTCCATCGCACGCCGCAAGTACCGCAAGGGCGATGGCCCGAAAGCGCAGGTTCATGATTGCGAGCGATTTGTGTGGCGCCTGCTGATGTCGTTCAGAAAGTCATCCAGGCCGCGGTCCGTGAGTGGGTGCACGAGAAGCATGCGGAGGATGCTTGGCGCGACGGTGATGCTGTCAGCTCCGGCGAGCGTACAGGCGGCGAAATGCCCGGCATCGCGCGGGTACTCCGCACGGAGGTCGCACTCTGTCGCATCGGAATCGAAAACCGCTCGCAGTTCGCGCAGTACCTCCACACCGTCGAGACCACTCGCGTCCAGCCGATCGAGCCCGATGCTCACGGCACGCGCGCCCGCTCGCGCCGCGAGAATTGCCTGCGCCGCATTGAAGATCAGCGTCGCGGTGACGCGCACGCCTTCGGCCTCGAGGCGCCGAATGGCTCCGACCGCCTCTTCGATCAGCGGAATCTGAACGACGATCCGGTCGCTGATCTTCGCCAGCTCCTTCCCGTCGCGGTAGATGTCCTCGCCGGTAACGGACTCCACGCTTGCGTGCACGGGACCGGGCGCGATCGCGCACAGTTCGCCCAGCAGTTCATGACCGTTGTCGTCGGGGCGCTCCAATGCGAGCAGCGCCGGCGTGGTGACGATGCCGTCGATCAGGCCGTTCTCGCTCGCCCAGCGCACCTCGTTGGGCCTCGCCGATGCAAGCAGGATCTTCATGCCGTCTCCAGGTAGAGGTCCGCCGGATATTCCACAGCGTCCAGGAACAGGGCGTGCGCGGGGGCCGGTGGCGATACCTCGCTGTTATCCTCCGCTGCCAGGAGGCGGCGCATGCTGCCGTCGTCGCGCCGTCCACTCGCGATATCGACCATCGTTCCCACCAGAAAGCGCACCATGTGGTGGAGAAAGCGATTCGCCGTGATCTCAAAAACGGTTCCCGTTTCGCCCTCCGGGAAAGCCGACTGCTGTCTGTCGCGCCACTGGGCGTGATGCACTGTGCACAGGTGGGCGTCGTCCGGCGGTGCGGTGCCGCGAACGGCGAACGCGCGAAAACCGTGTTCGCCGATCAGTTCGGTTGCGGCCCCTTCCAGTGCGGTGCGCTCTACCCTGTGACTCACGTGCCACTCCCAGCGGTTTCGGAACGGCGACCGCGCGCCTTCGTCCAGTCCCAGATAGTAGCTGTAGCGGCGGGCGGATGCACTGTATCGCGCGTGAAACTCGTCGCGCATCTCGAACGCCGCTGCCACCCAGACATCGGCTGGAAGCACGGCATTGAGCGACTGGCGCAGGCGATCGGCCGTCCAGCGCCCGGGCACGCGGACTCCGACCGCCTGGCCGCGCGCATGTACGCCGGCATCGGTACGCCCCGCGCCGAGCGCCGCGATCGGGGCGGCGCATAGCCGGCCAAGTGCATCTTCCAGAGTTCCCTGGACGGTGCGCGCGTCGGGCTGGCGTTGCCATCCGGAAAAGCCGGAACCGTCGTAGTGCAGCACGAGCTGCACGGTGCGCGCTGCCATCGACTGAAAGCTACCGCGCGCGGGCGTCGGCGAGCAAGTACGGACGGCGCCGGAAGTGATTGACATTGTGCGACCTGGGGCAAACATTTCGCGTCCGCAGAATTCCCCTCGTGTCGCAAGCCGCCCACCGCAGCCATGCGCACCCTCGCCTCGCTGGCCCATGCACTTGCCGTCGCGCCCGACCTGGACGCGATTCTGGTCGCGCTCGGAGAGGCGCTCGCCGAGATAGACCGCACGGCTGCGATCGCACTCATGCGCTATGACGGTCGTCGGGAAATGCTGCGCGAGCGACTGACGCCGGCCGGCGGGCGCGTGGAACGCAGTCACGTCGAGACCACCATCGATCATCTGCCCGGTCCGGCACGCCTCGCGGTGGCCGCTGGTGGGCAGTTCGTGGACCTGGCCGAGCGTTCCGAGGAGTTCGCCCGCCTCTTCGGGCTCCGCCTGCAGAGCGACGGTGGACTGCTCGCGCTGCGCGGCCTTCGCGTGGACGCGCACCTCTCCGCTGTCGTCGCGTTGTACGAGTCGAGGAAGATATTCGGAACCCGCACGACCGATCGCTTCGCACCCTTCGTCGCTCTCTTCGAGATCGCCTTCCTTCGAATCGCGGAGCGGGAAGCGCGGGAGGAAGCAGTGCGAACCCTGGAGGACGTGACCCAGCGCGTGCACGGTGATTACGAACGCAAGCTGGCGGCCCTCGAGGAGCAACTGCTCAGTGCCCGCGGTTCGGCGCGCAGTGACGCGTCGGGACTGGACTCGGCCGGCGCGGTTGCACTGCGCCGCGATGCCGCGAAGCACGCGGAGGAAGCCAGGCGGGCCACGCGCCGGGCAGACGCCGTCGAACAGCAGGTGACAGCCGCCGTCGGTCAGCTCGAGCGCGCGCACATCGAGTTGCACCGCCGCAGCGAATCGCTTCGCCAGAAAACGCGCACGACATATCTCATCGATCGCCTGCTGACCCTGGATGCAGCGACGCAGGATCCGCGGCAGCTCGTGGACGGCATGCTGGCGCTCGTGGGTGACGATATGCAAGCGCAGCGCTGTTCGCTCATGCTGCGCGCACCGGAGCCCGACACGCTGTATCTGGCCGCCGCCCGCGGCATCGCACCAACGATCTCTGCCGGACGCCGGACGCCGGTTGGAACCGGGGTCGCAGGAATCGTTGCGGCGCGGCGGGAGCCCCTCCTCGTGCAGGATGTCTCCGACGCGCGTTCACACCCCCTGCTCCGTGACCAGTACTTCACCACCGGATCGTTCATCAGCTTCCCGCTCGTTTACCATGAGGAGCTCATAGGGGTCGTGAATCTGACAAATCGCGCGCAGCACGGGATCTTCGCCGAGGAGGATGTGGAGAGAGTCCGCATGCTCGCGCTCGTGCTGTCGCTGGTGGCCACGCGCGCCCGCCTGCCGGAACGACTCATAGCGGAGATAGGTGTCGGGTAGCGCGCTCAACTTCGCGATCCGGCAGCTCGCACACGGTGTCACGCTCGGCGCGGACGAGGTATCGGCAGCTTTCGACGTGATCATGCGGGGCGAGGCGAGCCCGGCCCAGACGTCCGCGCTACTGGTCGCTCTGCGCGTCAAGGGGGAGACCGCGGACGAGGTGGCCGGCGTGGCCCGCGCCCTCCGGGCGGTGATGGTGCCGGTCCCCGCGCGCGCGCCGGAGAGTCTGGTGGATACGTGCGGCACCGGCGGCGGAAGTGTTCGAACTTTCAACATATCGACCGCGGCAGCGCTGCTCGCGGCCGGCGCGGGCGTGCGCGTCGCCAAGCATGGAAACCGATCCTTCACCTCACAGTGCGGGAGCGCCGATGTCCTCGAGGCACTCGGCGTGCGGATCGAGGTATCGGTCGAAGCCATGTCCAGGTCGCTCGAGGATGCGGGCATCGTGTTCATGTTCGCCCCGCTCATGCACCCGGCCATGAAGTACGTGGGGCCCGTGCGGCGCGAGCTCGGCATCCCGACGGTCATGAACATCGTCGGCCCGCTCGCAAATCCCGCGATGGCGGGGCGACAGGTCGTGGGTGTCGCGGAAACGGGGAGAATGCGACTGATAGCCGGTGCGCTCGCGGAGCTGCGCAGCCGGCACGCAATGGTCGTACACGGCGAACCCGGGATGGACGAGATCTCCCCGATCGGGACGACCCATGTGATCGACGTGCGCGGCGGCGAGGTTCGCGAGTGGACCATCGAGCCGGCTCGCCACGGTTTCCGCGATATCGCCGTCGCCGAGCTTGCTGGCGGCGATCCGGACGAGAATGCGCAGATCGTGCTGCGTGTGCTTGGAGGAGGCGGGTCGCGCGGTGCACGTGCGGCCGTGATCCTCAATGCAGCGGCGGCGATCTACGTCAGCGGCATGGCAACTGACTTCGATGAGGGAGTCACGCGTGCTTCCGAAGCGCTCGCATCGCAGGCGGGCCTCGCCGCGCTGGAGCGGCTTCGCGATTCCCTGGGGCGGGATACGCCGTCGTGAAGCCGCGCTCAGTACCGCCGGAGCACACCGACAACTATCCCCTGTATGGAAATGTCGTTCTCGTGGATGTAGATCGGAGCCATCGTGTCATTCGCCGGCTGCAGTCTGATCCGGCCGTCGCGTTCCCGGTAGAATTTCTTGACGGTCGCGGAGTTGCCGTCCAGCAGTGCGATGACCATCTCGCCATTGTCGGCGCTGACCCTCTCGTTGACAACGACGAAGTCGCCATCGCGGATCTGTTCATCGACCATGGAGTTACCGCGCACGCGCAGTACATAATGGTTGCCGTTCCCTCGCAGGAACCCGTCCGGCACCGGGAAAGTCTCGTTGCTCTCGAGCGCCTCGATCGGCATACCGGCGGCCACCGACCCGAGAAGGGGCAGGTCCACCGAGCGCGGGAAAGCGTCCGAGGGCAGTATCTCTATCGCGCGGCTCTCGTTGTAGGTGCGCCGGATGTACCCCTTTCGTTCGAGGTTGCTCAGATGCTCGTGAACCGTTGCCAGTGAACTGTAGCCGAAGCGCTCGGCGATCTCATCGAAGCTGGGTGCGTAGCCCCTCTCTTCGGAATAGGAAGAGAGGAAGTCCAGTATCTCTTTCTGGCGTCTTGTGAGCGGCATGAATGTCTGTCTCGCCTGTTAGATTACCGTGCTTCCGGTGGAATGAGCGCAGTGGCCGAATATCTGCCGAATCCACAATAGCCGAACAGGGGCCGAAGTGCAAGCAACGCCAACCTGGTCGCCCCCGGGCGGCACGCTCGGGCAGATCGTGGCAGAGGCCATGCGCGGGCTGGCCAGTCTGGGGATGCGTGAAGCCGAGCTGACGCGCCTCGCCGCGACTGTCCCCCCACCGCCCTCATTCGCCGATGCGCTCGTGCGAGCAGACGTCGGCATCATCGCGGAGATAAAGCGCCGTTCTCCGTCCAGAGCCGACATCCGCCCCGGCATGGTGACTGAAGAATGGGCACGCGCCTACCAGGCCGGTGGTGCGGCCGCGATCTCCGTGCTCACGGAAGAAACGCACTTCGGAGGCTCCGCCGCTGACATCCGTCTGGCGAGAGCCGTGACCACGATCCCGATTCTCAGGAAGGATTTTCACCTGGATCCTCTGCACGCCCTTGAAGCACGGGCTCTGGGTGCATCCGCGATGCTTCTGATCGCGCGTGCCCTGTCGCCGCATGATCTGGACACGCTGGCGCGCGCGGCGGCCGGCGCTGGTGTCGAGATTCTGATAGAGGTGCGGGATGAGCGCGAACTCGAACGCGCCCTTGCCATCGAAGCGGCGATCATCGGTGTGAACAACCGCGACCTGGAGACCCTGGTGGTCGACCGTGAGACGGCGAACCGGTTGATTCCGCTGGTGCCGGCCGGCAGGATCGCAGTGAGCGAGAGCGGTGTGGACGATCGGTCGGACGTGGAGCGGTTGGCGGCTGCTGGTGCCGACGCCGTCCTGGTTGGATCCGCACTGTCCGCCTCGGAGGAGCCGGCGGAAGCGGTTCGCGCCCTGACCGGCGTGCCCAGGCAGCGGCGTTGACCGGCATCAAGTTCTGCGGCATCACGCGGGCGGCGGATGCCCGCGTGGGAGCGCAACTGGGAGCGCGCTACCTGGGAGTGATTTTCGCGGGCGGCCCGCGCGCGATCACGCCGGCGCAGGCCGCCCGCGCGCTCGTACCGGTGACCGGCGGCGGTGAGGAGAGTGCCACGGATGCCATGCCGGTTCGGCGGGTACAGCGCGTCGGTGTATTCTCGGACCAGACGCCTGCAGCAATTGCCAGGATCGCGGAAGAGCTGTCGCTGGACGTGGTTCAGCTCCATGGCACTCCTTCGGCCGACCGGATCGGCGCAGTCCGTCGCCACTTTCACGGGGCTGTCTGGGTTGTCATCCGCGTCGATCCTCGCGGGTCGCGGGGCGGCGACGGCAGCGCGCTGGTGGCCGCATCCGGGCCGATCTTCGCCGAGGCCGATGCGGTGCTTTTGGACACGTTCGCGCCCGACCTCGCGGGGGGTTCGGGGCTCGTTTCCGACTGGAGCGCGCTCCGCGCGCCCCTCGAGAAGGTTCGGCGGGATGCACGAGTGGTGCTCGCCGGCGGGCTCACGCCGGAGAACGTCGCCCGCGCAATCGAGCTGTTGTCGCCGGACGTCGTCGATGTCTCGTCCGGCGTCGAGGTTGCGCCCGGTATCAAGGACGCGGCGCGGATGCGCGCCTTCGTCGAAGCGGTGGTCGCCGCCCCCGACAACCTGAGGGAGAGAGCGGCCGATGGATCGTAATCCGGCGCGCGACCGGTTCGGCGCGTTTGGCGGACGCTACGTTCCGGAAACCCTGGTGCCTGCGCTCGATGAGCTCGAGCTCGCGCTGGACGCGGCGCTCGCCGATCCCGGCTTTCGGAATGAGCTCGACGGGTTGCTGCGCAAATACGTAGGTCGTCCTTCTCCGTTGAGCAGCGCTCCACGGCTGTCCGAAGTCGTGGGTTCGCCCGTGTTCCTGAAGAGGGAAGACCTCAATCACACGGGCGCCCACAAGATCAACAATACGGTGGGGCAGGCGATACTTGCGCGCCGGATGGGGAAGCGCAGGATCATCGCCGAGACAGGAGCGGGCCAGCACGGCGTGGCTACGGCGACAATCTGCGCCAGATTCGGTCTCGAGTGTGTGGTGTACATGGGCGAGGAGGACATGCGGCGTCAGAAGCTCAACGTCTACCGCATGCAGCTCCTGGGCGCTACCGTCGTGCCGGTGACCACCGGCACCAGAACGCTGAAGGATGCGACGAGCGAGGCAATACGGGACTGGGTGACCAGCGTCACCGACAGCCACTACATAATCGGATCGGTGGTCGGACCCGCCCCGTATCCGCGGATGGTAAGAGAGTTTCAGGCGCCGATCGGTGTGGAAGCACGGTCACAGATACTGGAAGAGACCGGACGTCTGCCGGCGACTGTCGTGGCGTGCGTCGGAGGTGGATCGAACGCAATGGGAATCTTTCACGCATTCATCGATGATGACGCGGTCGAGTTGATTGGCGTCGAAGCCGCCGGTGAAGGCCTCGGCACCGACAGGCATGCTGCATCGCTGCTTCAGGGCAGCCCGGGTGTGCTGCACGGCTCGCTCAGCTATCTCCTGCAGGATGCGGGCGGTCAGGTGCACCCCGCGCACTCGATCTCCGCCGGACTGGATTACCCTGGCGTCGGTCCCGAGCATTCGTTCCTCAAGGACACCGGGCGCGCGATGTACGTCGGGGTCACGGACGCGCAGGCGCTCGCGGGATTTCGCCTGCTCAGCCGGTTGGAGGGGATCATCCCGGCACTGGAGACCGCGCACGCGGTCGCGTGGATCGCGGACAACGGTGGTCGCTGGGGTGCGACAGAGCCGGTTCTGCTCTGTGTGAGCGGCCGAGGTGACAAGGACGTGGCACAGATAAACGAAATGGAAATCCCGGGCACGTGAACGCCAAGGCGGTTTCGGTTCCTGCGAGCGAGGCAAGCGGGACACCGGCCGTTCCGGTGCAACTCATGGAGGAACTGCTGCGCCTGCTGATCAAGGCGGCGCGGGCTCACCAGCTCTACCTCCACAACAATCCCATCTACATCCGCTCGCTCGAGCTCGTCCGCCAGGCTTTCGGGGCCCTGTGGGCGCACACCGACGAGCTTGTGCTCGCTGTCACCGATACCGACTTCCGGAACGAATCGCACGTCGTGCTGAGCGAACCGACGCGGTCCGGGGAGAGCCTCCCGTGGCTCTTCTACAAGGACGGGATACGCGAGCTCTCGTTCATGCGGGGCTTTGAGGGCGCGGAGCTGGTCGCACTGCTGGATATACTCCCTCGCGTCAAGAAGGCTGCGTCGGACGAGGATGACCTGCTCACGATCATGTGGGAGCAGGAGTTTCTCCACCTTCGCTACCGATTCGTGGATCTGGCGACAGACAGCGCCGCGGATCTGCCAGCTCCGCCTGCAGAGCTTCCCTCGAGGGTTGTCCCCGTTCAGGAGCTGATCGAAGAGGAGGAGGAGCCGGAGGGCGTGAAACAAGGAGTGGTGCGCATGGAGGACTTCGACGCCACTCTCTACTTCCTCGATGAGCAGGAGATAGAGTATCTGCGTGATGAGATCCGGAAGGAGTATGAGGGCGATCTGCGAACGAATGTCCTGGCAATGCTCTTCGACGTCTTCGAGCAGCAGAGCGATGCCGCGGTGCGTGACGAGGTGTGCGGAGTGCTCGACAACCTCATGCTGCACATGCTCTCGGCCAGCAACTTCAGCGCGGTTGCATATCTTCTGCGCGAGGCGCAGACAGCGGTCACGCGATCGCGGGAGCTGGCGCCGGAACAGCGGCAGAAGCTTGTCGCGCTGCCGGACCGGGTGAGTGCGCCCGAGGCACTGATGCAGCTTCTGACCGCGCTCGATGAATCGGCAACGCTGCCCCCCGAAAACGAGCTGCTGGAGCTGTTTGACCAGCTTCGACCCTCCGCGCTCGCTCCGGTCTTCATGGGGCTTCGCCGTCTGGAGAATGCGCACCTGCGCCCGCTGCTGGAGGGCGCCGCGGCGCGTCTGGCTTCACAGAACACCGGCGAACTCGCGCGCCTCATCTCCGCCGCCGACCGCGAGGTGGCGGCCGAAGCCATCCGGCGCTCCGGCGCTCTGAAGAGTCCCGCTGCCGTGGGACCGCTCGCCAGAGTTCTGACGAGCACCGACGCCGAGATGCGCCTGCTGGCCGTCCGCGCCCTCTCGGACATCGGATCAGCGGGCGCGATGCAGTCGCTGGAGAGGGCACTGGATGACAAGGACCGGGACGCCCGCGTGGCCGCGATCCGGACGATGGGAGTCCGCGGTCACCGTGCAGCGCTGCCCCGCATCGAAGCGATGGTCGGCAGCAAGGCCATGCGCGAAGCGGACCTGACGGAGAAGATGGCGGTGTTCGAGGCATTCGGCGCGCTGAGCGGTGACGCTGGTGTCGATTCCCTCGACAGCATCCTCAACGCGAAGGGGTTCCTCGGCCGTCGCGAGGATCCGGAGCTGCGTGCCTGCGCCGCAATGGCGCTCGGGAAGATCGGATCGGAGCGGGCGCACAGCGTGCTGCGAAATTCATCGGCTGAGCGTGAGGTGCTGGTCCGCAATGCAGTGAATCGCGCACTGCGTGGCGGAGAGGGATCCACCGGCGCAGCCGGTGGTGGGGGTTCGGCATGACCTCGCCCGGGAGGACACCGGTGGGTTCTCCGGTGGTCGGACGCGTTGACGCCGCGTCCTACGGCGAGATGGGAGGCGATTCCTTCATCCGCAGAACGGGACGAGCATACATTCTCACCTTCTACGGCGCACTGCGCGCGATCAAGCTGTATCCCGTGGAGAACGCCGCCGTTCAGAGGGCGCTGGAGGAACTCAGACACGTTGCCGAATCGATCCTCGCGAGCGAAGGCGAGATCGAGTTCCGTGTGGCGGGTGAGTTCATTTTCATCAATGCCACTCGGCTCCGGCTCGATCTGGACAACTACGCAAGCTTCAGCCATCTGCTCTCGGTCTTCCGCGCAAACGGGATCGGGATGATGCGTTTCGCCAATCCTCCGGCCACCCGGGACTGGCTCGTTTTTCTTTCGAACCTCCAGGTTGCCAGTCAGGAGGCGCCGCAGACGCGCTTCGTGCACCTGGGAGGGCGACTCGAGGGCGCAGGCATCACGTTCTTCGAGCTTTCGCCCGCGTCCGACGTCGAGGACGAGACCGAGTTTCAGGAGAAGGCGAAGGAGGCGGCCAAGCGCACCTACAGTCAGTCCGTGTCGGTTACCAAGGAGGTCATCAATTCGGTACGCATGGGCCGAAGCCCGAACATAAAGAAGATCAAGCGCGTTGTTCAGAGCATCGTTGACCAGATCCTGAACGAGGAGACCTCACTCGTTGGGCTGACGACGATCCGCGACTACGATGAGTACACGTTCACGCACAGTGTCAACGTATGCATCTTCTCGGTCGCGCTCGGCCGCCGCCTGGGACTCAGCAAGCTTCAACTGTACGACCTTGGTCTTGCCGCCCTGTTCCACGACATCGGCAAGTCGCGGGTTCCACTCGACATCCTCAACAAGCCCGGCGGGCTGACCGAGGATGAATGGCGCGTCATCATGGCTCACCCATGGCTCGGACTTCTCGCGCTCTTCCAGATGCGCGGGCAGGCGGAGCTGCCCTTCAGGTCCATGATCGTGGCTTACGAGCATCACATGAAGACGGATCTCACCGGCTATCCCCGAAGCATCCGCCCCCGCCGCATGTCCATGTTCAGCAAGATCGTTGCTGCCGCGGATGGCTTCGATGCCGCGACATCCCGCCGCGCATACCAGACCGAGCCGCTGACGCCGGCCGCAGTGCTCCAGGAGATGCGCGACAATCCCAGGCGTGGAATGGACCCGGTCGTGGTCAAGGCGTTCGTGAATCTCGTAGGGGTCTATCCCGTGGGCACGCTCGTCGTTCTCGACACCTTCGAACTCGCGCTCGTGCATGCAGTGAATCCGGTTCCCGAGATGGTGTCGCGTCCGATCGTGCGGATCGTTGCCGATGAGAGGGGGAACATCCAGCACCCCGGACGGCTGGTGGATCTGGGTGAGCAGGGGGAGGATGCGCGCTTCAGGCGCAGCATCATCAAGACTGCAGATCCCGATCGATATGGTATCCGTGTCGGCGATTATTTCGTCTGACGTTC
>JBOHTO010000062.1:0-27541 GCA_050733695.1 Gemmatimonadaceae bacterium
CGATCCGTATACGGTGGAGATCGGCACGCACGCGATGCGGAACCCGGCGCGTCCGGCCCGAATGAGAAAGTCGGTTTCGAACTCGTAGCGATCTCCACGGGCGGCAACCACGCGCAGGACGGCGGCCCTGATCGCGCGGTAGCCCGACTGCGTGTCGCCGATGTCACAGCCGGCCGCGGAACTGATCGCAGCGCTGGAGAGCCGGTTCGACAGCCGGCGGCGCAGCGGCATGTCCGACCCGCTGCGCCTGCGCGACCCGATCACCACATCGGCCCTGTCGAGGGCGGCGACCAGTGCTGGCGCGTATGCGGGATCGTGCTGTCCGTCCGCATCGATGCTGAGCACACACTCCGCATCGCGGGCGAGCGCGGCCGCGAACCCCGCGCGCAACGCCGCGCCTTTGCCCCGATTACGGTCGAAGGCCAGCGTCTCGTCGGCACTCTCCGCGAGAACGCGTCGCGTACCGTCGGTTGAGCCGTCGTCAATGCCGATCACGTGCGCGTCCTCGATCGCCCCACGCAACCCCGCAATAACCCGCGATACGGTCAACTGCGCTTCGAACGCTGGAACGATGCACGCCACCCTCACTCCTCGACCTCGCCACGGCCGTCGAGGACGTCCAGGATCCCTTCGAGCTCGTTCTCGAGCGCACCGATCGTCTCCAGGTCGAGCGCCGAGCGTGCCGTCTCGCGAATGGCGCCTTTCTTCCTGTGCTCCTCCACCTTCTGCCTCGCGCCTTCGATCGTGTACTTCTCAACGTACAGGAGATGCTTCACGAGCAGAACCATCTCGATCTCCTTCCGCTGGTAGACGCGGTTGCCGGAGCGATTCTTTGCGGGGCTCAGGAAACGGAACTGGCTCTCCCAGTAGCGGAGAACGTGGGGCTTGAGATCGGTGAGCGAGCACACCTCGCCGATGGAGAAGAACTCCTGGACCGGCTCCGCGCCACTGCTCATTCGTCCTGCTCCGGGCGCAGCTCGCGACGCATGAGATCACCGATCGCAGCACGCGCCGGCCTGCCCTCGAACAGGATGCCGAACACTGCGGCAACGATCGGCATGTCGACTCGCTCGCGAGCTGCGAGCGCGTGCGCACTCCGAGTCGTCATCACGCCCTCGGCTACCGTCTCCTTGCCCGCGAGCGCCGCGTCGAGGGTGGCACCTCGGCCCAACGCAACGCCGAGCGTGCGATTGCGGCTCAGCGATCCCGTGCACGTGAGGACCAGGTCACCCATCCCCGCAAGGCCGGCGAACGTCGCCGGCTCCGCCCCCAGGGCTGTGCCCAGCCGCGTCATCTCGGCGAGCCCGCGCGTGATGAGCGCCGCGCGCGTATTGAAGCCGAGCTCCAGTCCTTCCACGATGCCGGCGGCCACGGCCATGACGTTCTTGAGCGCGCCTCCGAGTTCGACTCCGATGACATCGTCGTGCGTATACACTCGAAAGGTCTCCGAGCTGAAGCTCTCCTGCACTCGTTCGGCCGCAGTCGCATCGCGACTCGCCGCGACAATCGCGGTGGGCTGGCGCGCTGCGACCTCCACGGCAAAGGTGGGGCCCGAGAGCGCGACGACCGGCCGACCAGGGAGCTCATCGCCGACGACCGAAGTCATGATTGCGAGGCTCTCCCGCTCTATGCCCTTGCTGGCGACCACAAGCGTCGCGCGGGGGCAAACCGAGGCCGCTCCCTCGCGCACGACCCCGCGCAGAACCTGCGAGGGCGCGGTGAACGTCACCAGATCCGCGCCGTCGAGAGCGCGCGCGAGGTCCGATGTTGCGTGCAATTCCGGCGCGAGTGTCACGCCCGGGAGAAAGCGGTCGTTGATGTGGCGCGCTTCCATGCTATCCGCGACATCACGCTCGAGCGCCCACAGCACGGTATCGTGACCGTTACGTGCCAGGAGATCGGCCAGCGCGGTGCCCCACGCGCCTCCGCCCACCACGGCACATCGCATCAGGTCGCCGCCTTCTTCCGGCCGAAGCGGTTCTCCTCGCCACGTCGCAGCCGGCCAATGTTGGCGCGATGCGCCCAGATGACGAACGCAGCGATCGCCACGCTCACCATGAAGACCCTGGACTCGTGCCCGCGCAGCAGGAGCAGGCTTGCCGGCAGAACGACGGCGGCAGCGAGCGATGCAAGCGACACGTAACCGCTCACGAGCAGCACAACCACCCACACGGCCGTGGACGCAAGCATCGAGAGCGGCGCCAGCGCGAGGAAAACGCCTCCCGCGGTTGCGACGCCCTTCCCTCCCCCCCCCCCACGCCACAGGAGGAACACGGGTCGGATGTGGCCCAGGATGGCAGCAACGCCAAACGCCAGTGCCCAGATCTCGCTGTCGGGAACGCCGGCGGTTCCGGGGAGCAGCCAGACCGGTATCGCACCCTTGGCCGTATCCGCGATGAGAACGGCGACGCCGGCCTTCACACCGAGCACGCGGAAGACGTTCGTCGCGCCAAGGTTCCCGGAACCGTGCTCGCGCAGATCGACAGCGGCCAGCACGCGTCCCGCGATGTACGCTGACGGGATGGAGCCGAGCAGGTACGAGAGAAGGAGTGCGACGAGCGGATGCATCAGGCAGTCTTGCGCCGCAGCAGGATTCGCAGGGGGTTCCCGGTGAATCCCCATGCCTCGCGAAAGCCATTGTGCAGATAACGAACATAGTGTTCCTGCACCAGATCGGGATGGTTTCCGAACACCGCGAACGTCGGCGGCGCAACCTCCACCTGGGTGGCGTACATCAACCGGACTTCGCGCCCTGATGCCTGCGGCGGCTGGCGTTTCGCGATGAGCTCCTCCAGCCGCGCATTGACCTGCGAAGTGGTAACACGCTTGACACGCTCCTGTTCGACCTCGAGCAGAAGCTCGAGCGTTCGCGTTACGCGCTGCCCCGAAAGGGCAGACGTGAATATGAACGGAACGAAACGCAGGAAGGGCGCCTTCTGCTCGCAATCCTTCTGGAAGCGGGCAGCCGTCTTGTCATCCTTGCCGACGAGATCCCACTTGTTCACGATGAGTATCAGGCCTCGCCCCGCCTCCCACGCGAGATTGGCAATCTTGAGATCCTGATTGTGCAGACCATCGGCCGCATCGATGAGCAGGACGCAGATGTCGGCCCGCTCGATCGCCCGCCGCGTTCGCAGCGACGAATAGAACTCGATCCCGTCATCGATCCTCGACTGCCTGCGCAGACCGGCCGTGTCGACGAAAATCAGATCACGCCCCTTGAAGCGCATGGGCGCATCGATCGCGTCGCGTGTCGTTCCGGACGACTCGGATACCACCAGCCGCTCCTCGCCCAGGAGACGGTTCACGAAGGAGGACTTGCCGACGTTGGGTCGGCCGACTACGGCCACCCGGAGCGATGCTTCCTCCTCGGCGGGCATCTCGGGAATGCGCCCCGCCACGACATCGAGCAGGTCGCCCGACCCCTTGCCGTTGACCGATGAAACGGGAATGGGATCGCCGGCACCGAGCGAATACATCTCGTAGAAATCGGTAGCCTGTGGATCGTCGGCCTTGTTCGCCACCAGCAACCAGGGCACTCCGGAATGACGGATCAGCTCCGCGACGCGGTCGTCGCTCGGGTGCAGCCCGGCCTTCGCGTCGGTGACGAACAGCAGGAGGTCGGCCTCCTCGATCGCCTCGAGCACCTGACGGCGAATCTCGATGTCCATTGCCAGCGTCGGGTCATCGGTGAGTCCGCCGGTGTCGACCAGCCAGAAGGGGCGGCCATTCCATTCCGTTCGCGCGAAATGCCTGTCGCGCGTGGTGCCCGCCTCATCGGAGACGATCGCACCATTCCCGCCGACGATGCGGTTGAACAGCGCCGACTTGCCGACGTTCGGCCTGCCGACGATCGCGACAACCGGGATTGTCACGGTCCCGCCGCTTCCAGGGAGAGGGACGGGTCGGTCGCAAGCGCGTCGATGAAATCGTGGGACGCGACGACCGGCATCGGCAGCGCCGCCCGCACGCTGGCAAATGCGACATCGTCGAGGAACAGTCCGTCGTCGTTCAGCGTCTCTGCGGGGATGAGCGCGAGGTCGAGATCGCTCCGTCCGCCCAGCGCACGCAATACATCCTCTCCCACGAGCAGCCCGGAGCAGTTGGTCGTTGGCCCGAAGAGGGAGTTCTCGGTCATGATCATCTCGAAGGACGTGCCGGTTGCCGCGGCGAGATCGTCGAGTATCGGGGGCATGATCTCCCTCATCGCCAGCCCGGTCACCACACCAACACTCAGCCCGGCGCGTCCCGGCAGGTCGCCGATCCCCGCCGCCACACGTTCGCGCAGCGCCGTCACGGCGCCAATTCCATTCTCGATCTGCGCGAAATCGCCGTAGTGGTCCGCGCCCGGGAGCTCGCGCTCCGCCAGCAGGTAGAGCTCGTCGGAGCCGAATACCCACGTCGTTCCTCGCTCCCTCGACGAGCGCTCGCCCCATCGCTCCACGTGCGCCAGCAGCGAGGCGGCCGTCTCACGGTCCATGCTGCGACCGCTGTACAGATGCGAGAACTGCGTGAGCCCGACCGGTACCACAGCGGCTGAAATGACCGCTTCGCCGAGTGCCCACAGATCACGCAGCGACTCTTCGAGCACAGCGCCGTCGTTGAGGCCGGGCACGATTACCATCTGACAGTGGAATCGGATCCCGCGAGCGGCGAGTCGCGTGAGCTGCTCCACGACATCCGGCACGCGCGGGTTGTTGAGAAGCTTCCGCCGTGCCTCGCGGTTCGTCGCGTGTACCGAAACGTAGAGAGGCGAGAGCCGATACTCGATGATGCGAGCGAAGTCCCGCTCCTTGAGGTTCGACAGCGTCGCGAAGTTGCCGTACGCGAAGGAGAGACGGTAGTCGTCATCGCGAACGTACAGTGCCTTGCGGAGCCGTTTTTTCGGCAGCCCTTCAATGAAGCAGAACTCGCAACGGTTGGCGCAGCGGCGCACCGACGGCGGCTCGAGCTCCACCCCAAGCGGCTCCGCGCCGTCGCGCTCGATTTCGTAGACAACGGGCTCGCCGCCCTTGCCGGTTGTCTCGATGACGATCTCGTCGTCGGCGGTGAGGAACTCCCAGTCGAGGAAGTCGTCCAGCACCCTGCCGTTCGCCGTGAGTAGCTCGGTACCGGGAGAAATGCCGAGCTGGTCGGCAATACTGCCCGGCCGCACCCGGGCGACGCGAATCATCTATGTACCGCCGCCATTAAGAGGGAGGGGAAGGCCGCCGCCGACCGTCCCCGCCAGAGATTTCGGGTGATCAGGCAGGAAAGCGAGGATGCATTCCCGCTTCCGCGGGAATGACACCATCACAGCTTCGAGACGAGCTCATGCAAGTTAGGAGATCAGGGGGCTGAAAGCAAGATAACATTTGTACTTGGACCGTTCAAACCTTGGGACATGCTGCTGTGCGAAAGGCCCGCCGCCAGGCGGGCCCTTCGATGCCTGCTTCCGTGCACTTCGGTGCACTTCGGTGCACTTCGGTGCAGACCAACGTCAAACGTTCTCGCCAGTATCAGCCCTCGAGCGGAGCGTACCGGAACGCGGCCGTGCCCGGCGCGCTGGCCGAAACGGAGAACGTACCGGTCGTGCTCGGGTCGACAGGCCCCACGTTCGCAGTCTGGGAGCCGACCACGTTCCCTGACTTGTCCAGGAACTCGATCTGGAGCTGATACGTCTTCGCGCTCTCGCTCATGTTCTCGATCACGCCCGAGAGCGTCACTTCACCCTCCCCCCGCGTGAACTGGGTGAAGGTGACCCTCACTGGCATCTTCTCCGAGAGCTCGAAGAATCGGACCAGGGAATCCGTGCGGGCACGCTTCTGCGCATCGTCGCTCGCCAACTGGGCCAGGCCACGATACGCGAAGGCGTACAGCCGCCAGTTGTCGGGGTTGTTTGGATCCACGGCTACAAGGCGCTTGACGATCGGCAGCATCTCCCCGTACTCCTCGAGCACGTAGAGTGTCGCGGCCAGATTGTAGAGCGCATCCCGGTGGTGCGGGTTTGCCTCGGAGGCGGCCCGGAAGAGCGCGGCCGCATCCTCGGCGCGCTCCGCCTGCGCAGCGATCACACCGGCGTTGATGAGCGCGATGTCCGAGAACGCCGACGGATTGGCGAGCTGATCGGCGTAGATCGTCTGAACGCTCGCGGTGTCGCCCGTGAGAACAAGCATGCGTGCCATCGCCTGCTGCGCCGATGTCGCATTGGGATCCTGGGGTGCCTCGGCGATGAACTGTCGCAGGACGCGTGTCGCTTCCTCGGCGAGCGCGAGCTGCGCCTGGCCGCTGTCGGCAGCCTCTGCGGCCGCCAGAAGGCCCAGGTTCAGGAGCGAGGCGGTCCGCACGTCCGCGTAGGTCGTGTCTGTGCCGGCGGCGGCTATCGTCCTGCGCCGCATCTGCATGGCCGTCGGGATATCATCGCGATTCTGCGCAATCGATGCGAGGAGATGGTATCCATAAGGGCTGCCGTCGTAGATGACCATCGAGCGCTCGACGAGCGTCTCGGCCGAGTCGAGATTGCCGGCGTTGAGTTGCTCCACGCCGGCGTTCAACAGGCCGAGCCACGGTTCCTGCTGCCGGTACTCTGCTATGTGGGCAACGCAGCCCGGCCGCGCCGCCTCGGCCCGATCGAGGGCGGAATCGGCTGCCAGCAGAAGGTCGATGCGCCCGTCCTCGTTCTCTTCGAGGCCGGCGTCTCCGCGCCGCATCGTGTAGGTCGGGGCCGACTCCTGGGCGAGCTCGATGTACGCCTGTCCGAGAACGAAGCTGCGGGTGCCGGGATCCATGTCCTCGGGATCGTCCATCAGCGTCTCGACGGCCTGCCGCGCCTGCTTGCTGGCAGCGGCCGGATCGCCCGCCGAACGGGCCGCCGTGACCAGAAACGATGCCTTCGCGACATCGCCGGTCTCCTGGATTCTGCATTCGGTCTGCGCCTGCGCAGTTCCTGCGAGGCCGGTTGCGAGCGCGAGAGCCGCGAGGGCCGACTTCCCGAGAACGGTCATCATTGTCTCCCTGATATCCCTGAATGTGATCCGCATCGATCGAGCGGAGGTTCGGTGATCATACCCCGCCGAATCACCCGTGTTCGGCCGCCTCCGTGGCAAGCCGCAATATATCCCTGGCGGGGCGCCCCGTCGCCAGGGCTACCCGCCGCACGTCGTCGAACTCCGGCTTGGCACGCCGCGAACCGTCGGGGAGCGTCACGACCTTGACACGGATGTCGTGCCCCAGCACGCCGACGCGCGCCTCGCGGCGGGGCAGGTATCTGCGCACGACAGCGCTGCGCCTGAGACCGATGGTGGTGCTTCCGCAGAGTAATCGCTCCTCCGCCGCACGGGAGCTTTCGGGGCGCAGCAGCACCTCGATGCGCATGCCCGGGCGTCCCTTCTTCATGATGGTGGGCAGCAACACGACATCCAGCGCCCCCTCGGCGCGCAGATCGTCGGCGATGGCGGCCAGATACTCCCCCGGCATGTCATCGATGTCGGCCGTGATCATGATGAGCTGTTCCGTCGGGCCAGCGGTGCCCTCGGCCATGGCTGCCGGAGCCGCCTCGGCGAGCGTGATACGCAGCGCGTTCGCTCGCCCGTCCAGTTCCTTCGTTCCCGCGCCGAAGCCGCTGCGGAGCGGCGTGTACTCCGCCGGCGGCTCGAGCGCCTCGAGCGCGCGGATGAGAGCAGCCCCCGTGGGCGTTACCAGCTCTCCCGAACCCTCGGGACCCGGGCGAACGCGGTGCCCTTCGAGCAGGCGGAGTGTTGCGGGCGCGGGAACGGGCAGTACGCCGTGGGCCGCGCGAACGAATCCGTCCCCCATTGAAACCGGTCCGCAGAATGTGCGTTCGACGCCGAGCTCGTGCAGTCCCCAGACGGTACCGACGACGTCGAGAATCGCATCGACCGCGCCCACCTCGTGCAGGTGCACGCGCTCGGCGGCCTGGGCGTGCAGGGCACCTTCCACCGTCGCGATGGCTGTGAAGGCGGCGTCGGCTGTTGCACGAACAGCCTCGGGCGCACCCGACCCGGCCACGATGCGACGGATCTCGGCGATGTGACGCCCGTGGGGCTGCGGCGGGATGCTGAAGTCCACCTTGACGCACGCGATCGAGGCACGTTGCACGCTGCGTATCGCGACTCCCACGTCGTCGAGACCGAGCCGGCCGGGAAGCGCCCGCAACCAGTCGGCCTCCAGTCCGACGTCCACGAGAGCGCCGAGCAGCATGTCGCCGGCAATGCCGCTGAACGGATCGAGGATCGCGATCTTCACGCCGCGTACCTGTACGATGCGCCCGTACCGGTGTTGAAGACAACGACCTCGGCATCGCGCGAAAGTCGTCTCTCCAGGAGGAGCAACTCCGCCACGGCGAGTGCGCACCCGCCCTCGGGCGCCGCGTCGATGCCGCTGGCCCTGGCGAGCCTGCTCGCGGCCGACCGGATGACTGCCTCCGACACAGCGGCCGCATCACCGCCGCTCTCGCGCAGTGCGCGCAGGATGAGTCGATCGCCGAGGGGCGCCGGCACGCGAAGACCGCTCGCATGGGTTTGGGGATTCTCCCAGGGCCGGGCGCGATCCGCTCCTTCCGCGAAGGCGCGCACCATCGGTGCGCATCCATTGGCCTGCGCAACGATCATGCGTGGCAGATTGGCATCGGCGTCGATCCACCCGGCGCCGCGCATCTCGGCGAACACCTTCCACATCCCGATGAGTCCCGTGCCGCCGCCTGTCGGGTATACGATCGCGTCGGGCAGACGCCAGCCCATCTGCTCAGCGATCTCGATGCCCATCGTCTTCTTGCCCTCGATGCGATAGGGCTCTCGGAGCGTGGAGACATCGAGAAAGCCACTCTCCGCCGCGAACTCGCGTGCCGCCTTTCCGGCATCGCCGATATGTCCGGCGACGAGGTGCACGTCCGCGCCGAGGGCGCGGACGGTCGCGACGATGGGCGCCGGCGTAGTCTCGGGAGCGTAGACGCGGACGGGCAGCCGTGCTGCGGCTCCGTACGCCGCGAGCGCGGCCCCCGCGTTCCCTGCGGTGGGGACAACGAGTCCGGTCGCGCCGAGTGCGAGCGCTCGCGTCACCGCGGCGCTCATCCCGCGCGCCTTGAACGAGCCCGTCGGGTTCAGGGCCTCATCCTTGATCCACAGGCGCCGCACGCCCAGCTCCGCGGCCAGATGCGGAAGCTCCACGAGGGGTGTGCATCCTTCGCCAAGGGAAACGGGTATCTCGCCCTCGGCGAGTGGCAGCACAGCCGCGTATCGCCACATGTCCCAGCGTTCGGTGATCGCATCTCGCCGTGGTGCGGCGGGTCCGTAACGAACCAGAAAGGGCTGAGCGCAGAGGTGGCACACGGACGCCTTTTCATCACCCGGCGCCGTGTGATCGCACGCCGAACATTCGAGCGTCCACGAAGTCATGCGGTTGAAGGCATGTCGGGGAGACGGGTTTGCGAGGCGGGACTGGGGGACTGCGGCGGCGCCGTTGGCGAGTGCCGGGCCAGCGCGTCGAGCAGGCGTCGCGCGCTATCGACAGTGAATCCCGGGAGAGCGGCGATCGCGTCCTCGCCCGCTTCGCGCACACCCTGGACGCTGCCGAAGGCACGCAGCAGTTCGCGGCGCCTGATCGGGCCGATTCCGGGAATGCGTAGCAGCTCGGATGTCACGGTGCGCATGCTTCTGCGCTTCCGGTTGTAGGTGACGGCGAAGCGGTGCGCCTCGTCGCGCAAGCGTTGCAGCAGGCGGAGCGCTGTGGAGCGGCGTGCGAGCCGCAGCGGCTCTCCCCGTCCGCGTACGAATATCTCCTCGTCGCGTTTGGCGAGGCTGATTATCGGGAGGTCACTCAGGCCAAGCTGTTCCAGCGCATCGAACGCAGAACCCAGTTGCCCCTTTCCGCCGTCGACGACGACGAGATCGGGGAGCGGCTTCCCCTCGTCGATCCGCCGCCTGAGGTAACGGGTCACGATTTCGTGCATGGACGCGAAGTCGTCCGTGCCCTCGACCGTCTTCACCCTGAACTTCCGGTACTCGGTGCGGCGCGGGCGACCGTTCTCGAACCAGACACACGATCCCACCGTATCGGTTCCCTGCGTCGTGGAAATGTCGAAGCAGACCAGCGCGCGCGGGACCGTCTGCAGCCCCAGCTGCCTCTGCAGCTCGTACACGGGATCAGCCGCCCGTTCCTCGGCCTCATCCGTCGCCAGCTTCAATTCCTCGAGCAGGTGCCGCGCGTTCGCCTGCGCGAGGTCCACCAGCTCACGTCGCGGACCACGCTGTGGCACGAAGACGCGCGTTCCGGTGATTGCGAGCTCGAAGGGCTCGCGATCTGCAAAGTCGAACGGCACGAGCAGTTCCGGCGCACGATCACTCAGCGGCAGGTACGTGCGGGCAAGCCCTGCGGCGATGACGACCGGATCGGAGTCATCACCGGCGTTCTCGAGGAAATGGTGCTCCCGGCCGAGCAGCTTTCCACCCCTGATCCGCATCAGCGCGAGACACGCATCGTCGCCGTCGCGTGCGTAGCCGATCACATCGCGGTCGCCCCCGGCAACCGACAGTACCACCGTCGGCTCCTCCATCTTCTCGAGATGCACGAGGGCGTCTCGCAGCTCCGCGGCGCGCTCGAAGTCGAGCGCCCTCGACGCCTCGTCCATGCGCTCCCCGACGCGGCGCATGACTTCGCCCGTTCGCCCTTCCAGGAAACAGAGGACATCGGCCATCATCGCACGGTAATCGTCAACGCTCTGGGCGCCGATGCATGGAGCGCGGCATCGCTTGATGAAATAATCGAGACATGGCCGCTCGGGCATGACGGCAGGCATGTCGTAGCTGCACGAGCGAACGGTGAAGATCCGCTTCACGACATTGAGCGCCCTCCGCATCGCCCCGACGTCGGTGTACGGGCCGAAATAGCGCGCACCGTCATCCAGCAGCCGCCGGGTCACGAGAACGCGCGGAAACGGTTCCTGGACTGTGACCTTGATGTAGGGATATGATTTGTCGTCGCGCAGGGAGATGTTGAAGCGCGGCCGATGCTCCTTGATCAGGTTCGCCTCGAGCACGAGCGCGTGGGCTTCCGTGGGTACCACTATCGTCTCGACGTCCACTGCCTGCTGCATGAGCGCGTGTGTTCTGACGCTCGCGCGGATGTCGGCCGCCAGATAGCTGCGCACGCGCGACCGCAGCCGCTTCGCCTTTCCGACGTAAAGCACCTTTCCCTCCCGATCCTTCCAGAGATACACTCCGGGCGACTCGGGGAGATGGGGAAGCCTGGACGCGGTCGAATCGAGTAAGGTGCTCACGCTGCGCGGGGATGCAGGACTATCACACCGAAGTATACCCCATCCGGCGTGCCAGCGACTGCCCTATGCGGCTCGCGAGCGGCTCGACCTCATTGTCCCGTGCAACACACCCCACCACCGAAACCAGCGAGTGCCCCTATCCGGCTCGCGACCGGCTCCACATCGTGCGAACCTGCGGCACTCCGAGCAGCGCCGCGAGCCCCAGATAGCTCGCCCCGAAGACAGCGAGCACGAGAAACCCGCCCACGAGGCGGGGAGCAGCATCCGTAAGGAGGCGCGCACCCCAGCCGGCCGCTGCCGCGAGCAGACCCGCTCCCCAGAGGCGGGCGAGCAGGGAGACACCTACGCGTGCCCCGCCGAGCCGCGCCGACAGTCGTTGCCGCAGAAGCAGATATTCCACCCACGCGGCGATCCCTGCCGCGGCGGTGAGTCCGACCAGCCCCCAGCGCGGGTTGACGCCCAGCCAGTCGGGGAGCCGCAGCGCCAGGAAGTATCCGAGCGCGAGTGCGATTGCCACGCGTGTCACCGCGAAACGGAACGGCGTCGTGGTGTCGTGCAGCGCATAGAACGCGGAGGAGTAGAGCCGGCCCAGAGTGGAGGCGAGAAGGCCGACCGTCGACCCCGCAAGCGTCGCCCAAACCCACAGCGTATCTGCCCGGCTGAACTCGCCCCACTGGAAGAGCATTCCCGCGATCATGTCGCCGAACGCAAGGAAGGCGACCGCGGACGGGATCACGAGGAACGCGATGCGGCGCGCGCCGGACGCGATGCGTGCCCTGAGCTGTGCTGCGATGCCCTCCTGCGTCCCTGTCACACTCGCCATTGCCGGCAGCTCGGCAGCGGAGACGGCCATGCCGAAGAGGCTCACCGGCAGCGTGTACAGAACCTGGGCAAAGGAGAGAATCGCGAGCGCGCCCGAGGCGATGAGACTCGCGAGCACCGTGTCGACGTAGGCGCTGATCTGAACCACGCCGCGCCCCATGAGTACCGGACCGAAGCTCCTCGCCGCACGCCGGACGCCCGCGATCCGGGTGTCCAGGGTCGGACGGATAGCGCCGGCGAGGCGAATCACAAGGGGGAGCTGAACGGCGAACTGAAGAAAGCTGCCAGCGACCGACGCCCACGCAACCACAACCGCGAGGGGAAAATCTGCCATGCTCCCGCCGTAGTACAGCAGGGCGCCGATGATCGAGAGGTTCCAGAAAACGGGTGCCACGTACGCAACGAAAAAGCGTCGATGGCTGTTGAGGATGCCAAGGCACCACGCGGAGAGCACGAGCATGCCGGCACCGGGAAACAGGATGCGCACGAGCCGGATGGCGAGATCGCGTTTCGGTCCCTCGAATCCCGGTGTGAGCACATCGACAAGGATTGGCGTCGCGAGAATGCCAACCAGCACCAGCAGCGCGATGACGAGCGAGAGAAGACCGGCAATCGCGCTGGCCACTCGCCGCGCTTCCGCCTGCTCGCCACGGGCGAGCAGGCCGGCGTACACCGGAATGAAGGAGGCTGAGAGGACTCCCTCTCCGAAGAGGTTCTGCAGCAGATTGGGAATGCGGAACGCGGCGGTCAATGCATCCGTCGCGTCACTCACCCCGAGAAACCGGGCCAGGGCCCAGTTACGCGCGAGTCCGGCGACGCGGCTCACGAGGATTCCGGCCGCGACGAGAGTTGCGGCCCGACCGGCCGCGGAAGCTGCCGCCTCCGCCACTGGCTGCGTCTCGCCGGACGCGCTCTCTGTCATTCAGCGATGGTTCGCACTGGCGTCCTTCGTGGCAACGTGTGCGCGGCGACCACCGTTCACGACTCTCTCCGCGTGTTCGCTCGCGCACGCGAGCATGGCGGACATGAGCCCTTTCCCATGCCTGGCGAGCAGCGGGATGAGGTTGAGCGCTCGCTCCTGTCGCATACCGCGCGGGAAGAGCGCCCCGCGAGCTGTCGCGATGTCGTCGAGCCGATCGGACAGTCGACGCTTGACCGCCGCCCTGTATCGGCGTTCCAGTCGGTCGAGCCGGTGCTGGAGGGCACGCCGGTGGCCCTCGATGACGCGAGCATGCAGGAGCGGCGCGTCGGTCGCATCCGGCTGCATCAGCGTCGCGACACCGCGGTCTATCTCTTCACGCAGGCTCGCGAGCGATGTCCGAACGCCGTGCGGCATCTCCTCCCGCGCGATGCGGGTTTCCACGGCGTGCGGATCGCGTAGATCGTCGACGTCGAGCCCGTAGCGCTCGAGTATGCGAGCGACATGCGGCTCGATGATCGAAGCGGACCATCGCGGAACGATGGCAGGAGTCGCCAGCCCCAGCGCCTCGGCGACGGGCTGCACCTGGGCAAAGTACGCTATCTCACCCGGCCCTCCCACGTACGCCGCACTCCCGAAAATCGCTCGCTCGGCGACGGGCCTCAGGAGAACATTGGGTGACAGGTCGCACGGATTCCCGTCGCCGGCGCAGGCGGTGGCCATCTCCGACGCACTCTCGACGGGGACGCGTTGTCGCCGGCCGTCCGTCCGCGCGAATACGAGCGAGAGATCGGACAGCTCCGCGACCTGGGCAGCGTAGCCCGCCCGTTCGATGTCAGTAGTGCGCCGCTCGAGCGCGTCGGCGATTTCACGTGCGCGCATGAGCGCCTTGCGTGCGATGGGAAGCACGGTGCCCCGCACGGAGCGGTGCGACGCATCCAGAACGACAATTCCCATCGGCTCGAGTATGGCCCGGAGCAGGTGGACGAATGCGCTGCCCACCGTTCTCTCTTTCCCGCTTTTTCGCGCCGGTTCGTACGCCTCGCGCGTCACTTCGAGGTAGTGGGCGCTCGTCGCCGAGCCAGCGCCTCGCATCAATGCATCCAGCAACGAAGTCAGGTCGCCGAGTGGAACATCGGTCATGGGTGTTCCCTCCGGCGGCGCGTCCGCAATCCGCAGCACTTCCACACCGCCGCGAACGGCCACGAGAGTCGAGCGTGCTTCCTCGAAGTCTGCGTCGTCGGTGGCCGCCCAGAAAAGCGGCGCCACCGGGATTCCGGTCGATTTCTGCAGCACGTTGGCGAGAGCGAGTGTGCTCAGCGCCTTCATCCACGTGTAGATCGGCCCTCCGAACAACCCCGGTTGCTGGCCGGTGGTGACGAATACTCCGCCGCCGTTCACAACGCTGTCAAAACGCCGTGCTCCCTCGCTGTGGGCAGCATCAATGAGACCGAGCGCGGGACGGATCCCCTGAATCAATTGCGGGCCCCCGGCGTCGATCCATCCCGAGCGAACCCTCTCGAGTCGTGCTTTCCACTCCACCGCGGAGCGCGGAACCGGCTCGTACCACGAGTCCACCCCCGCCCCGGCAATGACATCGCGAGCGAGTTGCGATCCGCCGAGCGGCTCGGTCACGACTGCCGGTACCGGCGCAGGCCGATCGGATCGTGATCTCGCCGGTATCTCCGTCGGCACGCTCACTCGCGCCGTCCGATCGCGATACACCGCGGCGAGTCCTGGTCGAGCACCGATCCGTCGTAGTCACCGAGCAGGGGCCCGGTGGCGAAGCCGCACGCCTGCAGCATAACGCGGATCTCCGGCGGTTCGAAGAGCCTCACGCGTTCGACGAAGGTACGGCCGAGATCGACAACCGTGATCGCCTTCTCGACGAAGCGGCCGTCGCCGGAGATCCGTCGTTCCTGTGTCACGGTCCGGCCGGCCTTTCCCCTGGACGTGGCCCGTCCGTTGTCGTCCGCCGTCCGCGCTACGGTTTCGGGCGCGTCCTCCGCGCCCGGGGAGGCGGCCATGAGCCGCACATCGCGCGCAACCAGCGTGCGTCGTACCTGCGCCGCGTGAAGAAAGTCCAGCACGAACCATCCGCCGCGGCACGTCACCCGTGCGACTTCCGCGATCACACGACGGTGTTCGGCATCGGTCGCGAAGTAACCGAAGCTGGTGAACAGGTTGACTACGAGCTGGAAGCTCCCGTTCTCGAACGGGAGCTCGCGCATGTCCGCGCGCACCAACGGAGCCAACCGGTCGGAATCGCGCGCAACGCGGAGGAGCGAGGGTGAGAGATCGAGGCCCACTGTCCACCATCGCTCGTGCAGCGCGCGCTGGTGCCTGCCCGCGCCACAGGCGAGGTCGAGCGCCGGCGCGCCGAGTGGTACCTTGACGCGCGATTCAATGAGTCTCGTGACGCGCTGCGCCTCGCGGTCATCCCGGTGGTCGTAAAGCGCCAGGTACTCCTCACCGAACCACTCCTCGAACCAGTCGGTCACCCCCGCTCCGGCGGCCACGGTCCTGCGCGGGCCCGGGCGGGGGCGAGCGACGCGCTGGTTGCCGGAGCGAACGGGCATATCAACGGGCATGTCACTTGTGGTACGGCTCGCGGCGCAGGATGGTCCCCGCCCGGTAGAGCTGTTCCGCCAGCACGAGACGCGCGAGTTCGTGCGGCAGCGTCCATGGCGCCAGCGAGAGTCGCATCGCGGCACGCTCGCCCAGGGATGGCGGAGTTCCGTTCGCGCCTCCGATCAGGAAGGCGACATCGCGAGCCCGCTCGCGCTCTCTCTGCATCCAGCCTGCGAAGGCCTCCGATGTGAACTTCCTTCCCGCGGCATCGCAGAGTACCACCCGAGCGGCTCCGGTACGCGCAAGAAGCCGTTCGGCCTCGATCCTTCGCACGGCCGCGAAGCCGCCCGGGCCCGGATGCGCTTCCCGCACCTCGATTACTTCCAGCGGCCAGTACCGCGCCGCGCGAAGCTCGAAGTTCCGCGTCGCGGCCGCGAGGGCCGCATCGCGCGGCTTCCCGACGGCTGCGACGAGAAATCGCATCAGACGTCCGGCAGCTCGCCATTCTCCAGCGAGCCCGCCGCCGCAAGCCGGTCACGCATAGACGCCGCGCAGCCGGTCACGCATAGACGCCGCGCAGCCGGTGGACGGTCGCGACGCGGCTTATGGCGAGCATGTACGCCGCCGTTCGCATGTTGACCTTGTGCTGCGCGGAGAGGTCCAGAACATCCTTGAAGCTGCGCGCCATGATCTCGCGAAGGCGGTCGTTGACCACGTCCTCGGGCCAGAAGTAGCCACCGCGGTTCTGGACCCATTCGAAGTAGGAGACGGTCACGCCACCGGCGTTCGCCAGGATGTCGGGGACGACGAAAATCCCCTTCTCCTCGAGGATCGAGTCGGCGGCTGCGGTGGTCGGACCGTTTGCACCCTCGCAGATGATCTTCGCCCTGATTCGCGACGCGTTCTTCGACGTGATCACGTTCTCCAGCGCGGCCGGAAGCAGCACGTCCACATCGAGTGTCAGGAGCTCATCGTTCGTCAGGCGGTCGCCGCCCTCGAAGCCGTCGAGCGACCTGTGCTTGCGTACGTGCGCCACTGCGGCTTCGACATCGATCCCGTTCCGGTTGTACAGTCCCCCCGAGCGATCACTAATCGCGATTATGCTGCATTTCTCACGCGCGAGAAGCGTCGCCGCGACCGAACCCACGTTGCCGAATCCCTGCACGGCGACGGTAGTTCCCTCCACGGCCATTCCGATGTGCCGGAGCGCTTCCTTGGCCATGAACACGCACCCGCGTCCGGTCGCCTCGCGCCTTCCATGTGATCCACCCATCTCGATCGGCTTGCCCGTCACGACGGCCGTTACCGTGTGCCGCATGTGCATCGAGTACGTATCCATGACCCACGCCATCACGCGCTCGTTCGTGTTGACGTCGGGGGCGGGGACATCGGAGTCGGGGCCGAGTGTGTCGATGATACCTGCCGTGTAGCGGCGCGTGAGGCGCTCCAGCTCGCTGACGCTCATCTTCAGCGGATCGCAGATCACGCCCCCCTTCGATCCGCCGAATGGAAGATTCACGACGGCACACTTCCAGGTCATCCAGGCCGCGAGCGCCTTCACTTCCTCGAGCGTGACCTGCTGGTCGAAGCGTATTCCGCCCTTGGCAGGTCCACGCGATGTGTTGTACAGCACGCGGTAGCCCGTGAACACTTCCACATCGCCGCTGTCCAGGAGAACGGGAATCGACACGATCACCTGCTTCTCGGGATGCCGCAGGACCTTGTAGATGCCGGGCTCGAGGTCGAGCAGCTCGGCGGCCCTGTCGAAGCGCGACATCATCGCTTCAAACGGGTTCTCCTCATCGAGAAAACGATCCTTGTCCGGTCGGACGATCCTGTGCGTCGGTAAGCGAAGATCATTTGCCATTGAAGTCATCTGTCAGCCCGTATGGGGGCCGGCTTTCTCTGAGGAAGAGTGCAGGGATCGGAGCCGCAGCAGTGCCTGGAGGATGTCATCGACCGCATCGCGGCCCTGCTCCACGATCACCCGCTGTGAAACATACCACAACCGTGGCGCTTCGCGAGGCCAACGCGCGGCGAGCTTGACAGCATCCTTGAGCGTGCAGACAACGAGATCAAACCCGTGCGCGATCGCTGCGATGTGAATCACATCGGCGTCGCTCGGCGCGAAATGATCGGCGTGGAGATCAGGGCACACGAGCGCGCCCGCCTGCTCGAGCTGGGCGATGAATGAACCCGGGTTCCCGATCCCCGCCACCGCCAGCACGCGCGCACCACGCAGATTTGCGAGCGGAGCAGACTCTTGCGCAGCGTCCCTCGCCTGTCCGGAAACGGCACGAAGCTGTTCGAGATCGAGATGAACGATACCGACCGGCAGACCTGGCGCTTCGGCCGTGATCTCGGCGACAACCGTACTGGCGTGATCCGACGAAGCCGCCTTGCGCGTGACGAGCGCGAGCGAGGCGCGAGCGATCGCCCTGAGCGGTTCCCGCCAGGGACCGGCAGGGAGCAGCGACCGGATGTCCGTCCAGTCGTCCGCGGACACGAGCACGATGTCGGCGTCCCGGTGCGCTCGCCGATGCTGAAAGGCATCATCGAGCACCGCGATATCGGCGCCCACCGCGCGCGCGTGCTCGATACCCCGGATGCGGTCCGGTGAGATGACGACCGGGAGACCGGGGTTCAGCAGTTCGTGGACGCGGGGTTCGTCCGAGCCGTATCCGCGCAGCACGATCGCCGGGTGCGCACCGGCTCGTCGGAGTTCGCCCACGAGCCAGGCGGATATCGGCGTCTTGCCAGTACCGCCGACGCTCAGGTTCCCCACGCTCATCACCGGCAGCGCTGCGTCGTGCGTGACCAGCCCTCCCGCGCCATAGAGCGCCGATCGCAACGCGATGCCACCGCCGTACAGGAGCGACAGCGGACGCAGTACCGCGCGTGCAGCGCGCGGGCCCGCACCCTGGCCGCGCCACACGCGCTCGATAAGGCGCGCCGCGCCATCCCCCTTCATGCGCGAAACCGGATCACAGAGCACTCCGTGCGCGTTCCGCGGCAGCCGCGAGAAGTTCACTGAATCGCGCGACCTCGGCACCCGCTTCGCGCGGCGACGACCCGCCGACGCTGGCCGGCTGGCCGTACGCGATGGCGACGCGCGCAAACGGGCGCGGGATGAGAAACCGATCCCAGCTCGAGAGTCGCCATGCGCGATCCGCAGCCGCGACCACCGGCAGGACCGGCACGCCAGCCCGCTGAGCCGCTACGAGCGCGCCGGGCGAGAACTCGCCGCGCGGCCCGCGCGGACCGTCGGGCGTTACCGCGACGTCACGCCCGTCCCGGAGCTCGCGCACCAGGCCGAGCAGTGCGCGGCCCCCTCCGCGCGATGTGGAGCCGCGCACCGCCGTGAAGCCGAGCGACGCCGCGACCCTTGCGATCAACTCGCCGTCGCGGTGCTCGCTCACCAGGAGCGCGATTCCCTGATTCCGATGATACCACAGGAGTGGCAGCATCTCGCCGTGCCAGCACGCCAGAAGAACCGGTTGGCGGTCAGCCCGAGAGCGCGCTAGATGGTCATCACCCACGAGCTCCATGCGCCAGCTCCATGCAAGGAGGCGGACGAGCAGCGAGCCGGCGCGCGCCGTCCACGCTACGCGCGCGTCATTCTCCCCGCGTGCTTCCCGGGCGTTCAACCGTGGAGCTCCGCCGCCATCGACGCCACCCTCGCTGCTGCACCCGGAGTCCCCAGCGCCGCAGTGACTTCTTCGAGGGCCAGCAGCATCGTGCGACGCGCTTCGCTCACATGATCGAGGAGCGAAACGAGCACATCGGCGATCGGTTCCGGCCTGAGCGCATCCTGCACGAACTCGCGCGCAACCTCGCGGCCGGCAACCACATTCACGAGCGCGATGTGCGGGATCTTCACTACCCTGCGCGCGATCGCATAGGTCATGGCGTTCGTGCGGTAGGCCACCGCGAGCGGGCAGCCGGCGACCGCGGCCTCCAGCGTGGTCGTCCCGCTCTTGCACAGCGCGGCGTCGGCCGCACGCAGCACCGCGAAGGACCCGGACCGCACGAGCGGAAAGGGACACACGTCCGCGTCGAGCTGTATGGCTGGCGCGACGCTCACGACGACATGCAGCCCCGGAACGCGACGCTGCATCTCGAGCCCGACGGCGATGAAGTCGCCGAGGTGCCTGTCGATTTCCTGCGCGCGGCTCCCGGGGAAGAGCGCGAGCACGGGTCCGGCGGAAGGAGCTCCGATCGAGCGGCGCGCCTCCGCGCGCTCCGGCATGCCGGCGGCACGATCGAGTAGCGGGTGACCGACGAAGGTCGCCCTTACCCCGTGGCGGCAGAGCAGCTCTTCCTCGAATGGCAGGATCACAGCCGCACGGGTCACCATCCGCGCGAGCGCCTCGAGCCTGCCCACACCCCACGCCCATACCTGGGGCGTGATGTAGTAGAGAACGGGCACACGCGCGCGCGCGGCAGCCGCCGCGAGCTTCATGTTGAATCCCGGATAGTCGACAAGGATCAACAGGCCCACCCGCCCCGACTCGAGTCGCCGCCGCAGCTTTCGCAGAAGCAGATAGTGACGCGGCACGTGTCGCAGGACCTCGAAGAATCCCATCACCGCGAGGCGTTCCGCGCGTTCCACCAGTTGCACGCCGGCGGCGGCCATTCGATCGCCGCCGACGCCCGCTAGCGGCACGCCGGGCAGAACGCTCCCAAGCTCGGCGGCCACGCCTGCCGCGTGCAGATCGCCGGATGACTCCCCGGCGATGAACAGTATCTCACGCACGGCGCGCCGGTCCGGCGAGCGCGGGCAATGTCCGCTCTATCTCGCTCACGATCCGGAGAGCGACGGCCAGCGCATCGCGTCCCTCGCGCCCGCTCACCACGACGGGTTGCCGCCCCTGCACGGCGGCGAGGAAGCTCTCGAGCTCGAGGCGGAGCGGCTCGCCATCGGGCGCCTCCAGCGGGATGCGTTCCACGAAGGACTCGAGCTCCTGCGGAAGCTTTGCGAGGGCCCGGAGATCGAGGCCCTCGCGCATGCGATAGAACTCCCCGGTCCCGGCCGCGAGGTCGAGGGAGAGGTACCCGCTGCGCTGGAATATTCGAAGCTTCCGCAACCGCTCCCGCGAAACGCGACTTGCCGTGATGCTCGCGACCGCGCCCGACACGAAGACCACGCGCGCATTCGCGATGTCCACCGATCCGGTGAGCACCGGAACGCCCACAGCCGAAAGTTCCGCCACGCCCGCCCCCCCGGGCATGAGTGTTAGAATCAGATCGATGTCATGGATCATCAGGTCCAGCACCACGGCGACATCCGCTCCCCTCGGATTGAATGGCGCGAGACGATCGCTCTCCACGAAGCGGGGCGCATCGATGTACGGAAGGGCTGCGCGCACGGCGCGATTGAATCGTTCCACGTGGCCGGTCTGGACGAGCGCTCCCGTACGTTCGGCGATCCGCAGCAGTTCGTCCGCCTCGTCGAGCGTCGCGGCGAGCGGCTTCTCGATGAGCGCATGACACCCGCGCTCCAGCGCCACGCGGGCCACCTGGCAGTGGGACGGCGTCGGTACCGCGATGGTGATTGCCTCGACCTCCTCGAGCAGCGCTTCGAGCGACGCGAAGGATTGCACACCCAGCTCGCCCACTGCCGCGGCGGAACGCTCCCGGTTCGAATCATGAAACCCCACCAGCTCCGCGCCAGCAACCTGGCGCAGCAGCCGCACGTGATGGAATCCCAGGGCTCCCGCACCCACGACACCGATTCGTGTCGTCACGCTCCTCAGATCACGACTCCGCGCTGGCTCCCCTCGACGAAACGGAGGAACTCCGTCACTTCAGGGATCGGCTCGACTTCCCCGCCAACCGTGGCTCGCTCGAGCGCCTGTGACACGTTCAGATCGGAGCGGAAGAGAAGTCGGTATGCCTTCTTAAGCTCGCGGATCACCTCATCCGGGAAATTGCTGCGCTGCAGGCCGACGGTGTTCAACCCGTACAGCCGCACCGGATTCCCCACCGCCTTCAGAAAGGGAGGCACGTCCTTGGCCACCCGTGAACAGCCGCCGATGAAGCTGTGGCGGCCGATCCGGACGAACTGGTGTACCGCCGAGAGACCCGACAGTATGGCCCGATCTTCCACCGTGACATGACCGGCGAGCTGCACACCGTTGGAGATGATCACCCCATCGCCAATGTGGCAATCATGGGCGAGGTGAACGTAGGACATGATGAAGCTGCTGCGACCCACCGAGGTTCTGAGCGAGTGCGCCGTGCCCCGGTTGATCGTCGCGTACTCGCGTATGACCGTGTTCTCGCCGATCTCCACTGTCGTGGCTTCGCCCTGGTACTTGAGGTCCTGGGGATCGCCGCCAAGCACGCTTCCGACGCCCACCTTCACGTTGCGCGCGAGCCGCACATTGCCTTCCAGCGTCGCACGGTGCGCGATGCAGCAGCCATCGCCAATCTCGCAGCCCTCGCCGATGACGACATAGGCACCTATCTCGACACCGTCGCCCAGGACGACATCCGGAGCGACGATTGCCGTCGGGTGGACCGATGCGGTCATCGATCCCGAACCATCGCGGCCATGTCTGCTTCGGCCACCACCTCACCATCGACCTTGCCCACGCCGTGCATCTTGCAGACGCTTCCGCGAATCTGCGTGATGTCCAGCTCGAAGCGGATCTGGTCCCCCGGCTTCACGGGCCTGCGGAACTTCACGTTGTCGAGCGAGATGAAGTAGACCACCTTCTGCTCCGCGTCGTCCAGGACTCCCATGAGCAGCATCCCGCCGACCTGGGCCATCGCTTCGATGATCAACACGCCGGGCATGATCGGATGCCCCGGGAAGTGGCCCTGAAAGAACGGCTCGTTGATCGTGACATTCTTGAGTCCCACGATCCGCTTGTTCCGTTCGATCTCGAGTATGCGATCCACGAGCAGGAAGGGATAGCGGTGCGGCAGGACCTTCATGATCTCTTCTATTCCGTACACTCTCATCTCCTCGACGGCATGCCCATGAGCTCCCGCACCAGCATGACAGTTCCCCTGTGGCTCGGCCGATCCGCCACTATGCGCGCTCGAATACGACACCCCGCGAGCGCGAGATCACCCACGCAATCCATCGCCTTGTGCCGAACAAACTCGTCCGGCCAGCGAAGCTCCGTGTCCACCACGCCCCTGTCGTCGAGGACGACCGCGTTCTCCGTCGAGGCGCCCTGTATCAGTCCCTTCGCCCGCAGCATCTCGACCTCCCGCAGGAAGCCGAACGTTCGCGCGCGGGCCAGCTCGCTTGCGAAGGAATCACGCGTGACCACGTAGCGTCCGCGCTGGTGCCCGATCAGGGGGTGCGGGAAGTCGATCGTCACGTCCAGCTCGAACCCCCGCGCCGGATGCGCCTCGTAGCGCGACTCGCCGTCCTCGACGACGACCGGTGCATCGACCTCGAGATAGTGCACCACTCCGCCCTGCTCCACCAGACCGGCATCCGCCAGGGCCTGGAAGAACGGGTAGGCACTGCCCTCGAGGATCGGCGGCTCCGGAGCATCCATCTCGATGGTGATGTCGTCGATCCCGAGCGCCGCGACAGCGGCCAGCACGTGCTCCACGGTATGCACCGCCGCCTCGCCCGACCCGAGTTGCGTACGGCGTTCCGTCAGCACCGCCACAGTCGCGTCAGCCTGCATGCGGGGAGCGCCGGGCAGGTCCGCACGGCGAAAAGCGACACCTTCGCCTTCAGCTGCCGGAAGGAAGGTAAGCCGACAACGATGGCCGAGGTGCAGCCCGATACCTTCGAGTGTCGCGGCGCGCGCGATCGTCACCCGTTCCTCTACCGATGCCGCGGGCGTCAACTCCCGTCCCTGGCGAGGAGCCGCTCCAGGCGCTTGATGAGCGGTGCGATGCGGAAGAGTGCCGCGTGGGCGCGGAGCGATTCGCGGTGAGGCCTGGCCGGGTAACCGGACCAGCTCTCGCCGGCTGGCACGTCGCCAAAGACTCCCGCCTGTGCCCCGACTCGAGCGCCGCGACCGATCCTTACGTGTCCCGCGAGTCCGGCCTGACCGGCAATCACGCAGCCGTCCTCGATCCGTGCGGAGCCTGCGATCCCTGCCTGTGCGAGGATGAGGCAGTTGCGCCCTACCCGGACGTTGTGCGCGATGTGCACGAGATTGTCGATCCTGGTGCCCGCTCCGATGACCGTGTCGTCGATGCTGCCCCGGTCGATCGTGCTGTTCGCACCCACCTCGACGTCATCCCCGATCACGCACCGACCCACGTGCAGAATCTTCTCGTGCACACCATCCCGGAAAACGTAGCCGAAGCCGTCAGAGCCCGCGCGCACGCCGGCGTGCAACGTGACGCGGCTGCCGAGCGTGGTTCCGGCGTACAGCGTCACGCCCGGGAATATCCGGCTCTCGTCGCCGATCGCCACTCCGGCGCCCACGACGACGTGCGCACCTATGCGTACGCGGTCACCCAGGCGCGCACCATCGCCGACGATGGCGCAGGGGCCGATCTCCACGTCGCGGCCCAGCCGCACCCCTCTTCCCAATTCGGCGCTCGCGGCCACACCGGGTTCGAACGGAACTGGCGCGAAGAACCGCGGCAGCAGCGCTACAAGTGCATCGTGCGGGCGGTCCACGACGATGAGCGTCGGGCCAGGCAAGGAATCCTCCACCAGCTCGGGAGAGATGAGCACAACGCCGGCCCGGGTCCGCTCGAAGAGGGGAATGTACCGCGGCTTCGCGAGGAAGCTCAGATCATCGGCCTCCGCACGATCGAGCGGGGCGATGCCGCGCACCGCCGCGCTCCCGTTGCCGATCACCCTGCCGCCGACGGCAGAGGCCAGATCGTCGGCGGTGTATGGTTCTTGTTGCGCGCGTTCACCGCCGACGACTGACGGCGTCGGGGTAGCCGCGGTCACCGCCGCGGCGGTGTTTTCTGCGGTGCCACTCCGACCGGCGTCGGCATGGTCGGGCCGGCGGCGCCGGGCGACGGTGCGACCGAGGTGGTCGCGGTCGTCCGGAGGCGCGCGAGCACCCTCTGCGTTATGTCGAGATTCTTGTCGGCGGCGACAACGGTGCCGCCCGCCGCACCCACGTCGAAGATCATCGTATAGTTCTCCTCCGACCGGATGTCCTCGATGGCCTTGCTGATCTTCGCCGTGATCGGCTGCATCAGGTCGAACTGCCGCTTCTGCGCCTGCTGCTCGAGCCCCTGCATCCGCTGCTGAAACTGCGCCTCCTTCTCCTGGATCACCTTCTGCCGTGCCTGGCGCGCGGTCGGACTGAGCGTCGCCTCCTCAGCGTTGTACGCCTCGACGAGCGCGTTCAGCGAGTCACCCATGAGCTGCACCTCAGAACGGATCGTGCTCATCTCCTTCTCGAACTGCGCTTCAGCCTCCACGCGTCCCGGCACCTCCTGCAGCAGCACCCTGGAATCGACGTACGCGAACCTGGGCGCGCTCTGGGCGAATGCCATCGCCGCGGGGACGGTTGCCAACACGAGCGCAATACTGGTCAAACGTGGTATGAGACTCATTCCTGCTCCGGTTTAGAAGATCTGTCCGAGCTTGAAGTGGAACTGCCACTTGGGATCGGGCCTGCCGAATTCGTCCACACGGTCAAAACCGTACGCGTAATCGACACCCAGCGGCCCGAAGGGCGTGATCACGGCGGCTCCGATGCCGGCACCCCGGATCAGTCGCGTGGGGTCGAAGTCGCGCGGCTTGGTCCAGATATTACCTGCATCGAAGAACGTGTTCACATACACCATCTGGTTGAACCTGATCCCTATCTCGCTCGTCGTCGTGAAGAACGCGCTTCCGAACGACTCTCGCTGTGCCCGCTGCTGGTCCGTGTTGGGGTTCACTCCCTGCGGCGTGATGGAGAACTCCTCGTAACCGCGGAGCTGCTCTCCGAACTGGACGCCGCCGAGCGCGAACCGCTGCGTGAAGAAGAAGGGGCCGGGATCGCCAAAAACCGCTCCGCCGCGCGCGCTCAACCCGATGACAAGCTTGATCGGCTGCGAGCCCGGCTTGCTCCCGCCGAACTGTCCCAGCGGCGCATACGCCCTGAACTCGCCCGTGTAGCGCTGATAGTCGGCCGTGCCGCCGAGCGGGCCGCCGGTGAACTGCGCGGCCACCGATTGCAGTACGCCGGCAGTGGGAAAGGGCAGATCGATGCGCGTATCGCGAGTGCCCGTGAATCCCAGCGTCGAACGGAAGCAGTCGCTGCACCCGCCGATGACCTCGCCCAGCAGATCGTTCTCGTCGCCGGCGTAGCGAACCGACTCACCGCCGTAGGACGCGTACAGTCGGGTGTAACGTGACCACGGTACGGGGAAGCCGAGCTGGAGCTGTCCACCGGTTCGCGTTGTACGGCCGAGGTCGCGTATGATGAATCGCGATCTTGTGCGGTAGGCGTTGATCGTACCGGACACGCGCGAGAAGCGGATGGCAGGATCGGTGTAGCTCAGGTTGAAGTCGTTGATATACGCGCCGTACTGCCACTGCAGGGAGCCGCGCTTGCAGCGCCCGAACAGATTCGGCTGGTCCAGCCCGATGAAACCGCCGATTCCGGTTCCCTGGCCCACGGAGGCACCGAAGTTGATGTTGCCCGTCCGTTTCTCCTTCACGCGGAAGATCACATCGACGTCGCCCGCCTCGTTCGCGGTCCGCGTGTCGGGCGGCGGGAGCGGCGTCTCGAAGAATCCCATGTTCGCGATGTTCTGATAGCTGCGGATGAGCGCTTCCTGATTGAACACGGAACCCGGAATGATCACGAGCTGATCGCGGATGCAGGCCTCGACCGTGTAGTCGTTCCCCGCTATTTCGATGCGGTTGATGATCGCGGGCGACCTCTCATCGATCTCCCAGCGCAGATCGACGATGGGAACGGAGTCGCCGGCGATCTGCCGATCCACGATCGGGCGGATGCTCGCGTAGATGTACCCTTCGTTGCTGTACGCCGTCTGAAGCCGCTGAGTTGCCTCCTCCCAGCGCGCCCTGTCGAACACGTTGGTCGCGACATCCCGCCGTCGGATGAGGCCCGTCACACGCTCGGCAAGGGTCGGATCCTCGTTCACGAACGGATAGAACTGCTGGATCTCCTCGGTGGAAAAGCGGCGGTTCCCGATGACCTGGAAGTCACCCACTCGGTAGCGTGGCCCCTCGGACACGGTAACGCCGACGAGTGCCTTGCCCCGGCCCCTGTCGATGATCAGTGTGTCGTCGAGTATCTGGAAATCGATGAATCCACGGCTTGCATACATCTGCGGAAGCCGCTCGGCCAGGTCGGCCTCGTAGACATCGTCATCGAACTCGCCTTCGTGCCACCACCAGAAGCCCTCGGGCTCGGTCGTCATGGCATCGACGACCGTCTCGTCGGAGACGTCGTCGTTCCCGGTGACGCGAATGCCGGACACGGCCAGCCTGTTCCCTTCGCTCACATGGAAGGTGAGCGCGGCACCGCCGGCAACCATCGTCGTCTCGGGGCGCACCGTCGCCAGATAGTACCCCTTGCTCTCATATAGCGAGTCGATCCTCTGCATGACGCGATCGACCGCCGCGGGATCGATGGGGCGGCCGACCGCAAGGTCGACACGCTCGCGCACCGAGCTCCCGGAGATGGCCTCGGGGCCGACGACATCCACCGACTGGAGCACCGGGCGCTCCTCGACCACGATCGCGAGCACCGAGCCCGTGCGCGCGGGGTCGACTTCGCACAGCACACGAACATCGGAATACTGATCGGTGGCAAAGAGCTGCCGGATGGCGTCCTGCACGGGGCGGTATCCGAGCACCGACTCCGCCGCGAGCCCGGCCACATCGCGGATCGTTGCATCGCTGATCCGCTCGTTGCCGCGAACGATGATCGAGTCGGGCGCGGCGCAGGCCGCCGTCTGGTCCTGCGCAGCGGCGGCGCGCGTCGCCGCGACGAGGAGCGCGAGGGCGAAGAGAAGCGGTCGGACCATGGGGAATAATATACACG
>JBOHTO010000063.1:0-1810 GCA_050733695.1 Gemmatimonadaceae bacterium
TGCTCCGCCAGTACTTCCCGAAGGGGACCGACTTATCGGGCTACACGCAGGCCCAGCTCGACGCCGTCGCGGCCGAGTTGAATGGACGCCCTCGACAAACGCTCGACTGGCAGACACCATCCGAAGCGTTCGCCCGCGTTGTTGCGATGACCGCGTGAGACCGCCCCCGGTTTAATGGACACCGCACTGCCCCTAGTTTGAGGGCGGAGGTGTTCAATGAGCAGATCACGAAGCAAGGGCAGCGATTCAACACGACGTGAGCGACGGCAGTTCACTGCAGAGTTCAAGCAGGAGGCTGTCCGGCTGTTGTACGAGCGCCGCGCGGCCGGCGTGAGCGTGAGCCAGATCGCGCGCGAGCTCGATCTCCGCCCTGAGCAACTGCGGCAGTGGGGCCAGAGGATGGGCACGCCCGGTGGCGTGGCTGCGGTCGAGTCGCCCGAGCAGGAACTCCGGCGGCTCCGCCGCGAGAACGCGGTCCTCCGGCAGGAACAAGCATTCGCAAAAAAAGTCGCGGTGTACTTCGCGAAGGAGTCGCGGTGAGGTACGCCTGCATCACCCGTCATCGGGAGCAGTTTCCGCTGCGACTCATGTGCCGCGTCCTCGAGGTCTCCCCTTCGGGGTACTACGTGTGGCGCACGCGGTCGCCGAGCTTGCACGCGATCGCCGACGAGCGACTGCTCCTCAATGTGCGGATCGCCTTCCGCCGGAGCCGCGCGACGTATGGCGCGCCGCGGGTCCACCAAGACTTGCGCGCCGAAGGCACGCGCGTCGGTAAGAAGCGCGTTGCCCGTCTCATGCGCGAGGACGGGCTAGTGGCGCGGCATCGGAAGCGCCGCGTGCGCACGACGGATTCGGCGCACACGCATCCGATCGCGCCCAATCGGCTCGACCGGCACTTCGGCATCCACGATGGCCACGGCGTGCGCCCGCTGAATCGCGTATGGGTCAGCGACATTACCTACATCCCGACCGCCGAAGGCTTTCTCTATCTGGCCGTAGTGCTCGATCTCGCCTCGCGGTGTGTGGTGGGCTGGTCGATGCAGGGCACACTCGAAGCCGACCTGGCGCTCGCCGCCTTGCACATGGCGATTGCCCGACGAGGTCCGGCGCCCGGTCTCATGCATCACTCGGATCGCGGCAGCCAGTACGCGAGCGGGGACTACCGGCGACTCCTGGCCGCGCACGGCATGGAGGCGAGCATGAGCAAGAAAGGTGACTGCTGGGACAACGCCGTCGCCGAGAGTTTCTTTTCGACGCTGGAGCTGGAGCTGATCGACGGCGCGCACTGGAGGGCGCGCGATGAGGCGCGACGCGCCGTATTCCGCTACATCGAGACCTGGTACAACCTCGAACGGCGGCATTCCACCTTGGGCTATCGAAGCCCTGCCGGCTACGAAAAGGAGGTGCTGGATGCTGCCGCGTAGGCCGGCGGCCACAATCGACTTCCTACGATCGCTTCAGATCGACGATCGGCACCCGAGGAAGGCTGGAGTAATCCCGAACCACACCGTACTTTCGCAGGCTCTCACTCCGCGGTTCATCCATAACTGAGTGTCCACGAAACCGGGTCAAGCCCAGAGCCGGTTGCCGGCACTGTCATGTTCAACCTGATGGAAGGCGGCAAACTTGCCGTTCGCGGCGGGAAGAATCCGCCCGACAGTACGCCTCGCCGGGGAGGCCATGCCTCCAACGGGCTGTGACCGCAGGGAATCCGTGTGCGAGAGAACCTGTGCGATGACGGATGAATATGCAGGCTCGGCCTCAATGCCTGGGCTGTCGACTCCTTGCGTTCTTTCCGCGAGCTCCAGTG
>JBOHTO010000064.1:0-24684 GCA_050733695.1 Gemmatimonadaceae bacterium
CGATGCGTCAATACAAGACCTGACCCCGCTCCCCCCTCCCCCTCGCATCCGACGCGAACCGCACGACAAACCCACGCACGAGCGCCACGAATGCGTCCCGCACGCGAGCGACCGTCTCCAGCACATCCTCGTGCGAGAGCGGAGTCGCCGTGATGCCGGCGGCCAGATTGGTTATGCAGCTCACGCCGGCCACGCGCATACCGAGCGCTCGGGCCACGACCACTTCGGGCACGGTCGACATTCCAACCGCATCTGCGCCGAGTCGCTCCAGCATTCGGATCTCGGCCGGTGTCTCGTACGACGGGCCGAGCACGCCCGCATAGACGCCCTCGGCGAGTCGCAGCCGCTGCTCCAGCGCGACGGCACGGATGCTGTCGCGCAGGCCCGCGTCGTAGGGCCCGGACATGTCCGGAAAGCGAAGATCGCCCTCTTCCAGCGCGCCGATCAGCGGATTGCGCCACATGAGATTCATGTGATCGGCGATCAGCATCAGGTCCCCGGCAGAGAGCGTTGGGCGGATTCCACCCGCCGCGTTGCTCAGGAAGAGCGTCCGTGCGCCGAGCGCGTGCAGCACCCGCACGGGAAACGCGGCGAGCGCGGCCGAATGCCCTTCGTACATGTGAAAGCGTCCGGCGAGCGCTATCACGGGCACCCCCTCCAGCTTTCCTGCGACAAGCGCACCCGCATGTCCCGGGACGGCGACTGCAGGGAATCCGCGTACCTCGGCGAACGGAACCTGGCGGGAATCTTCGATCGCATCGGTGAGCCCGCCCAGGCCGGAGCCGAGCACCAGGCCAACGGGTGGTTCCATCGCCGATCGCTTGCCCGATGGGAGCTGCAGGGGCGTCCGCAGCGCATCGGCCGCCGCCGTTGCGGCTTCGGCCCCGTGCGCAGGCGGCCGTGTCGCGAGCCTGCTCAGGGCGAGCGCTCCCCGGTCGTCGAATCCGGCATCGGCGGATCGAGGAGCAGTGCGATGTCACGCCGTGCGGACGCGATGAGCGCGGCGCGTTCCCCGGCAGGAAGAAACGCGCTCTCGAAGCCGTTGAGCGCTATTGTAGCCAGCTCGTCGAGTGTGAAGTCGAGGTGCCGGGCGGCGTATGCGTATTCGTCCGTCAGTGTTACTCCGCTCATGAGGCGGTTGTCGGTGTTGAGCACGACATTGAGGCCCCGGTCGAAATACGCGCGAAGCGGGTGTGTCTCGTACGTTGGCGCAGCGCCTGTCTGCACGTTGCTCGTGAGGCAGATCTCGAGCGGGATGTGTCTCTCCTTCACGTAATTGGTCAGGGCTTCGTCTTCGATGAGGCGGGTAGCATGACCGATGCGGTCGGCTCCGCACGCGTGAACGGCAGCGTGCACGGACGCCGCGCCCTCTCCCTCACCTGCGTGGCACGTGCACGGCAGTCCGCTGCGATGAGCGTGTTCGAACGCCGCGGCGTGCTCGTGAGCCGGATTGTCGCGCTCGCCTCCGGCGAGGTCGAAGCCCACGACACCCTGCCCGCGAAACGCCACTGCCAGTTCGGCGAGCTCGAGCGAGACGCGGGGCGCGAGCGAACGGATCGCGCAGACTATCACCCGGCCGACGACGCCGAAATCCGACTCTGCGCGCGCGAGGCCGCGGAGCGCAGCTTCGACAGCCTCACCTGGCGTGAGCCCGCGCGCAGTGTTGAGGACGGGTGAATAGCGCACCTCGATGTACCGCGTGCCGTCGCGCCAGGCGTCCTCCGCGAGCTCGAATGCGATACGCTCGATGGCAGCCCACGTCTGCATTACCGAGAGGGTGATGGCGAAACGCTCGAGGTAATGCTCGAGACTGCGCGCCTCGTTCACGAGCATATGGTTCGCGAGAGATTCCGCGTCCGGCGCCGGCATTGCTACTCCGTATTCAGCGCCGAGCTCCAGCAGCGTCGCGGGACGCAGGGAGCCATCGAGATGACAATGAAGCTCGGCCTTCGGCAGTCGCCGGAGCAGCTCGTGTGCGGGCTCGGACAGCGTCATCCGGATGCGACGTCACCGCCGGCGGCGCGCGTCCTCACCACGCGGTAGATCGCACCGGCGTAGGCCGGTGTGTCCGGAGGAGTGACGAGTCCCCGGCTATCGGCTATGTACCGCGTCCCACGCTCGACCTCACGGGCCATTGCCGCATCGGTCGCTCGCACCGCGTCGAGTGCCGTCGCTTCAAGCGGTACATCCACCCCGGACGCATTCACGAATACGCGGACCGTCGACATCATCGTGGCGCGCGTACGCCGGGCATTGATTGTCCAACGCGATCGCCGGTGGGTGGTTGTACGGGCTGTGGCAGGGATCGGGCATAGTCCGTGAACACCTCCAGATCATCGCGATCGAGCTGGTCGCTGCGCAGTGCCGCGGCGGCGAGCGTGCGCCCTGCTCCCCTGCCGGTGAGGAAATCGTTGAGCACAATTGTATATGTAGCGCCGTCGCGCAGCGGCCGGCCGCCGACACGCAGCGTGGCCAGCTCCGCGTTGCCCTGACCCGTGCGCTGGAAGGAGACAGTCATGCCGCTCACGTGGACGCCCGGGCTCCCATCGCTCACGATTTGGCCGATGTATTCGCGCAGAACGCTCCCGCGCACCGTCAGCTTCAACAGACGGTTCGCGAATGGCTGGACCTCGAACATCTCGCCGTACGTCGCCGGGCCGGCGTGCAGGTTCGCCCTGATCCCGCCGTTGTTGGTGAGCGCGACATCGCTGTTCCCGGCCCACCTCTGCGCATCGGCTATCAGGTTGCCGAGCGCGTACTGGTCTCCGCTGCGCGGCATGGCCTTCGCAAAGGTCGCCACCGGGCGATCGACGAGCGGGGCGACGTCGGCGAATGCTCTATCGAGGATCGCCACGATTGCCGGTGCCGGGCGGTCCGCGTCGGCGCGGACTGTCCGCACCTCGATATTCTCGGCATTGATATCCGTGCCGTGGGCACCGGGCACGATGTCGACGACGCCGATGGATCGACCGCTTGATCGGGCCTGCACGATGGCGGTCTCGTCAATCTGTGCCCGCAGGAACGAATGCGTGTGTCCGCTCACGATCGCGTCCACCGGTTCGGTGAGCGCGCGCGCAAGATCGATGATCTCGCCGTCGCAGCCGCTGTCGCCTCCGCTGTCGCAGAAGGCACCGGCGTGGGCCAGGACGATAATCGCGTCGGCGCCGCGCGCCCGGAGCGAGCGTGCTGTTGAATCGACGATCGGGGCCGGGGCGTCGAACCGCAGCCCGGTGACGTTCGACTGCTTCGTGGTCCATGGCGTCGCCACCGTGGCCACACCGATGATGCCGATCTCCAGTGGTCCGCGTACCACGATGGTGTCGCCGGGAATCCACTCCACGTCGCGCCCATCGTCGTAACGCACGTTGGCGGCGAGTATGCCGAAGCTCGCGTCGCGCATGCGCGCACGGAGTGTATCGATTCCCCAGTCGAACTCGTGGTTCCCGAGCGCTGCCGCGGCGTATCCCATGGCGTCGTACAGTTCGACGACGGGCCTGCCGAATGCGAGGTTCGAGGCGGCGGTACCCTGCCACATGTCTCCGCCGTCGACAAGCAGGCTGTAGCACGTTGGCTCTTCGCATTCGGCCCGGGCCCGCGCGATCGCTGCCGACAGAGCCGCGCCGCCACCGAGTGTCCGCCCGTCGTATTCCCTCGGCCCGAAGGCGCCGTGGAAGTCGTTCGTAGCGATGATTCGGAGACGCGGCGTGTCGCTCTCCCGGTAGGCGGTATCCGTGTGAGGCGCTGCCGCGGGCGCGGACGCACGACGCCGCCCATTCATTTCCCGGTGCGCCGCTGCCGCAGCCTCACCCGGGATGATACGCCAGTTGCGCGTGAGGTAGGCGGATGGTGTGATGCTGCGCCCGCTCACATGGTCGATGATGAGCTGGCGTATTTCCTGGCCCTTGTCGCTGACAAGCGGCGCACCCGCGAGCATGGCGTATCCACCGCCGCCGGTTTGCCTGTAGTTGTTGAGGGCAAGGGTGAACGAGTCCGTCGGCGCGACGGGACGGCCGTCGTGCACCAGCCGTGTCACGCGCGAGCCGATCGGCCGGGACAGATCGATCGTGTAGTGCACGCCCGCCACGATGTCGAAGTTGTACCCCGGAACGTCGCGGTTCACGACGGCCCCGGAGCTGCCGTCGGGCTCGTAGCGATTGTAGTATCGCGCGCTGTACTCGAGATACTCTCGGAGCTGTTCACCCGTGATCCGCACGACGCGGAGCGTGTTGTCGTACGGATAGAGCCGGGCGAGCTCGGCAATCGTGATGGGGCCGGCATCCAGACCTGCCTCGAGCGAGAACGCGGCGGTGGATGCGAGGTCGGCGCCCGTGGCGCGCCGCTCGACCTCGAGAATGAGGTCGATGATGGGCGTGTCGGCGACGCGTGCCGAATCGGCGCTCCATTCGACCGGAGTGAAGCCGATCGGGGACATCACGTACTTCACCGTTGCCGCGTGCGCGCGCGATGTGGCCGCGAGGACGGCGGAATCCTCGGCGTGGCCGGCCGTCGGGATGAGAACGCCGGTCCTGTCGGTCACACGCCAGTCGTCCGCCCCCTGCCCCACGACTCGCGAGAGACCGATGGTGGCGACGCCGACGGACCGTGCCCAGTTCCCGGGCTGCATGAGCATGGTCGATCCGATGACGGTGTCGGCCACCTCGCGATGCGAATGCCCGAAGACGATGAGGTCGATCCCATCGACCTCGCGCGCGACGCGGGCGGCCACGTTCTCGCTTCCGACTCCGGTCGACGTCGTATCATAGCTCGACCGTCCGTCGAGGCCAGAGTGCATCACGACCACTACGACATCGACGCCCTGACGCCGTACGTCCGCAACCGCATCGCGCACGGACGGGACGATGTCGCGCAGCACGACGCGTCCGCGCAGATTGTCGCGGTCCCACACCATCGAGCCAGGCGTCGTCGCGCCGATGATCGCGATCCTCGCCCCGCCGCGTTCAACGATCCGGTAGGCGGGATACGCCCGCTGGCCATCGGGTGTGAATGCGTTGGCCGCGAGAAACGGGAATCGCGCCTGTGCAACCGTGCGGTCGAACGTCGCGAGGCCGTAGTTGAACTCGTGATTGCCGACCCCGGCGGCATCGTAATCCATTGCATTCATTGCCGCGATGATCGGACTCGGTGCCGCAGGCTCTACGCGCGCAGCTACGTAAGCGAGCGGATTCCCCTGCAGCAGGTCGCCGGCGTCGAGCAGGATCACGCGTCCGCGGTTGACGCCGCGAAGCGAGTCCACGACGGTCGCCGCACGCGCGAGACTGTGCACCATGTCGGTGCTGTTCTCGTAGTAGTCCCACCCGCGCAGTCGTCCGTGCACGTCCGTCGTGGCGGCGACCACAATCTCCATCCGGGCCGGCTCTGGCGCGACAGTATCCCTGTGCGCTCCGGTCGGCGGCGATGCATCGTACGCGGGTCGTGGCACTGGCGCGGCACAGCCCGATACAGCGATCGTGATGGCGGCGGCGAGCGTTGCGGATCGTCCCTTCATCGGGGGTAAGGTAGTGGCCGGCGGAACGGCATGGCAGCCCGCAGATGTTGACGTCCTGCGGCCGCAACGGCAGCTTGATCGTGCGAGCCGCCGCCCGATGGCGCATCTTTACACAGCCGTGACACGCGCCGCGTTGCCGCCGTGCCGGCACCCGGCTCATCATCCGCCGATTGAGATGATCGTGGCCAGAACCTCCCGCTCTCGCGTGAGCGCGCAACCGACGTGAACGCCGTGACCGGACATGGGGAGCGCGTGCTCGTCGTCGACGATGAGCCGGACATCGCCGCGCTCGTCGCCTATCACCTCGCCCGATCGGGTTATCGCGTGTCCACCGCCTCGGACGGCGAGGACGCGCTGGAGGCCGCGCAGCAGGAACGTCCCGCGCTCATCATCCTCGACCTCATGCTTCCCGGTCTCTCGGGATACGAGGTTCTGGAGCACCTGCGCAACCTGGAGGTGACGCGGGACGTCGCGGTACTCATGCTGACGGCCCGCAAGGATGAGCCGGACCGGATTCGCGGTCTCTCGCTCGGCGCGGATGACTATCTGACCAAGCCCTTCTCACCCCAGGAGCTCGTGCTCCGCGTGGGCGCTATTCTTCGGCGTGTGCATGCACCGGGCGGGCCGAGCGCCGACGTGCTCCCCGCCGGCCCCATCATGATCGATCGCGCTGCACACCGGGTCACCGTGGACGAGCGATACATAGATCTCACGCCCACCGAATACAAACTGCTCCTGGTCCTCGCCGAGCGACGCGGACGCGTCCAGGGACGTTCCACGCTGCTCGAGACAGTCTGGGACGCGGCACCCGATATCCAGACTCGGACCGTCGATATGCACATCCAGCGGCTTCGCGCCAAGCTCGGCGCGGCCGGTGACCTGATCGAAACCGTGCGCGGGTTCGGCTATCGTCTGCGGGCAAGCCAGCCGCGCAGCGCGTGAGCTTCAGGCGGCGGCTCGTTCTCGGGGCGCTGATTGTCGTCAGCGTCATGGTCCTCGCCGTCGTGCTCATTGCCAACCGCCGGCTCGAGGTACGGCTGTTCGAGCAGCTCGCCGGCCAGCTCGAGCAGGAGGCGCGATTCGTCGCGACCCAATGGAATGCAGCCGCTGACCCCGACATGCTCGCGGATGCGGCCGGGGAGGCGCTGGGTCACCGCGTCACTCTCATCGCACCGGATGGGCGTGTGCTGGGCGACTCGGAGTTCGACGGTGATGCGCTCCTGCGACTGGAGAACCACTCCGATCGACCGGAGGTGCGAGCCGCCCTCGGCGAACTCACCGGCGTCGCGCGACGCAGCAGCCCGTCCATTGACACCGAACAGCTCTACGTCGCCGTCGCCGCACCGTTTGGCGTGGCGCGGGTGTCGATCGCCACCGGGCGAGTGCAGGCGATCGCCGCCGGCGCGCGGCGCGATGTGGCGATCGCGGGCCTCATCGCCCTGCTCATTGCGATGGCACTGGCACTCGCGTTCGCTCGTTCCGTCACCCGGCCGCTCGTGGAGCTGCGCGATGCTGCTCGCTCCCTCGCGGACGGCGATCTGACGCAACGTCCGACACTGAGCGCGCCCGGCGAGCTCGGCGATCTCGCGACCGCGCTCAACGGAATGGGCAGGCAACTCGCCGCACGCCTCGAAGCACTCGAAGGCGAGGACGCGCTGCTCGGCGCCGTGGTCGAGTCGCTGGGCGAGGGAGTTGTCGCGGTGGATGCCGCGCGGCGCGTCGTTCGGATCAACGAGAGCGCACGCCGCCTGCTCGGCGTCGCGGCGCCACTACCCTTCCCCGCAGACGATCTTCCCCGTGATCCGGCTCTCCGCGCAGCGCTGGATGACGCTCTTCGCGGGACTCCAACGCACGGTTCGGACATCGAGGTCGACGATCGGACACTCGCGCTCACCGCGCGTCCACTTTCGATCCGCGGGGGCGGCGCGGTACTGGCGTTCTTCGATCTCACGCACATTCGCCGGCTCGAGGTCGTGCGCCGCGACTTCGTCGCCAACGTCTCTCACGAGCTGAGAACGCCGCTGACGGTCATCGGCGGATTCGCCGAGACTCTCGCCGACGACGATGTACCGGCAGGCGAGCGCCGCCAGTTCGCCGAGGCGATCCGCGCCAACGCGCAGCGCATGCAGCGCATCGTGGATGACCTGCTCGACCTGTCGCGAATCGAGTCGGGCGGCTGGCGGCCGAATCCGATCGTCATCGAGTTTCTCCCACTCGCTGGCGATGTCGTGGCCGCCGCCGAACGAGTGGCGATCGCGAAGGGTGTCCACGTGGAAGTCGACGTGAGCGATGATGCGCGTACTGGTTACGCGGATGTGACGGCGTTGCGCCAGATCCTTGCCAACCTCGTCGACAACGCTGTCCGGTACACGAAATCCGGCGGGACAATCGTGATCCGCGCACGCCGTGACCGCGCGAGCACGCGGCTCGAGGTGCGCGACGACGGGGTGGGCATTCCGCCGGAACACCTCCCGCGCATCTTCGAGCGTTTCTATCGCGCGGACCGCGGCCGCGCGCGCGAGTCCGGGGGTACCGGGCTCGGGCTCGCGATAGTGCGCCATCTGGCCGAAGCACATGGCGGGCGAGTGGAGGCCGAGAGCGTGGTCGGAAAGGGAACGACGATAGGCGTCATCCTCCCCGACCGCCCTCCAGAAGGCCGGTGATCATGCCTGCAACGACCTTCGTGACGATTCCGTTGCACAACGACAGGCATATCGAGACCTGACGGCGGGACATTCCGTGGCGAATACCGGAACTGTACCGCGCCCTGACGCGGTTCGACTTCGACGTTCCGACCTCGAACCGGAGACGCCATGCAATCCAGGATCGTTTGCAGCTCCGCGCGGCCGCGATGCGGGATCGCGCTCCTCGTTACCCTGACCTTTCTCATGGCGCCCGAGCTCGTGGCGCAGAACAACAGCGGCCGGATCGTCGGTCGCGTGGTGGACGCGAGCACCGGCACCGGCCTCTCCGATGTCGGCGTCCAGATCGTGGGCACGACAACGGGAACCGTGTCCGGCGTCGATGGGCGGTACGCGCTCGGCAGCGTGCGGGCGGGAACCGTCACTCTGCATGTGCGCCGGATCGGATTCCAGCCCAAGACAGTTACGGGGATCCTGCTCGATGCGGGGCGGACAGTTGAACAGCACATCGCGCTCGAACCGTCGGCGGTTGTCCTTGCGGCGCAGATCGTGACTGCGGAGGCCGAGCGCGGGACCGTGAGCGAGGCACTGAACAGACAGCGAAACGCGACGGGAATCGTTAATGCCATCACGTCCCAGGAGATTGCCAGAAGCCCGGACGGCGACGCGGCAGCCGCAGTAAAGCGAGTGAGTGGTGTCACGGTGCAGGAAGGCAGGTATGTCTTCGTGCGCGGACTCGGCGACCGCTATACAACCACGTCGCTCAACGGGGCGCGCATACCGAGTCCCGAGCCGGAGAGGAAAGTCGTCCCTCTCGACATCTTCCCCGCCGGTCTGCTGCAGAGCATCACGGCATCCAAGACATTCACTCCGGATCTGCCCGGCGACTTCAGCGGCGCGATTGTGGACATCAGAACGCGCGAGTTTCCTGCACAGCGCCTGCTCACGTATTCGGTTTCGGCCGGCTACAACACGGCCGCGACCGGAAACGAGGTGCTGGCGGCACCGACGGTCGGGCGCGAGTGGCTCGCCTTCGGCGGCGACGCGCGGCAACTGCCCGAGGCCATCGCCCGGGCGGGCGACTTCTCGGGCGTGAATTCGCAGGGCGAGTACAACGCGATCGTTTCGTCATTCCGCAACGCATGGACGCCCATCGTTGTAGCTGGCTCGCCCAACTATTCCATGAGCGTAGCGCTGGGCGGAGAGGATCCCGTGGCCGGGCAGCGCATCGGGTACGTGGCTTCCGCGACCTACTCCTGGAATCAGGAAGTGCGCCTCGACGAGCAACGGGCGACCGCGATCGCCGGCAGCACACCGGGAGAGGTCCGTCCGTACAATCCGTTCGCAGGCAGCACCGGCCGGACCAGCGTGCTCTGGGGAGGAGTGCTCAACCTGAGCACATGGATAGCGGGCAACACGCGCCTATCGCTCGACAACACGTACAGTCGCGGTGCCGACAACGAGGCGCACAGCGACGAGGGTTTCTTCGAGGATCTCTCGCTCGACTTCCGGAGACAGTCGCTGCGTTACGTGGAGCGGACCGTGCGGTCGAACCGGCTCGCCGGGGAGCACGCTCTCGGCGCGAACCACGCGCTGGAATGGTCGGTGGCATCGTCCGGCGTGAGTCGCGATGAGCCGGACCGTGCCGATCTTGTCTACGCCAGGGAGCCCGGGAGCGGCGAACAGTTCGCCTGGCTCAGCTTCCGTCCGGAGGCGGCGAAGCGAACGTTCAGCTCGCTGAATGAGAGTTCTCTCGCGGGCGAGGTGAGTTACCGCCTGAGCTTCGATGCTCCGGGCATCGGCCATGACGGCGAGGGCGCCATCGAGATCGGCAGCGCCTACCGCGACACTCGCCGCGACGCCGCGAACCGTTCGTACGACATTCTCTCGCGCGATCTCTCGCTGGAGCAACGCCAGCAGAGCGCGGAAGTGATATTCGGCGATCGGTTCGTCGGACCCTCCGACTCCGTGTTCACGGTTGGGGCCACCACGGCGGGTGGCAGCTACGCGGCGACCGAGGGCGTTCTCGCCGGCTACGGAATGGTCGAGTACCCGATCGCGTCGCGCGTGCATGTCATCGCAGGCGCGCGTGTCGAACGGTGGGATGTCGAGGTATTCTCGGAGCCGACGCTCGGCGATCCCGTGACGAGCACGCGACTGGAGACGGATGTGCTGCCGGCCGCAGCCGTGAAGCTCGCGCTGACCGAGTGGCAGAACATCCGCATCTCCGCTTCCCGCACGCTGTCGCGCCCCGACTACCGCGAGATATCCCCCATCCCCTATCGGGATCTGGTGGGCGAGCGCGAACTGTTCGGAAACCCCAACCTGCAGCGCTCCCTGATTCAGAACTACGACATGCGCTGGGAATGGTATCCGGCACCGGCGGAGATCGTGAGCGTGGGCGTGTTCACGAAGTACTTTGACGAACCGATCGAGCGCATCGAGGTCGGATCGACCGGGCGCAACCAGCTCAGCTTTGCAAACGCGGATGCCGCGCGCAACTACGGCATCGAGCTGGAGCTGCGGAAGGGACTCGCGATGTTCGGAGACTGGCTCGAGCCGGTGAGCGCGTTCGCCAACGTGACGCTCATGCACAGCGTCATCGAGACGGGAGACGATTCGCTTTCCGCGCTGTCGAACGCGAGCCGGGCAATGGTCGGGCAGGCGCCGTACGTGGTCAACGGAGGCCTGTCATGGGCACCCGCGGGCGGGCGCATGAGCGCGACGGTGCTATACAACGTGGTAGGGAAGCGGATCAGCGCCGCCGGGACGCGCCCGCTACCTGACGTGTACGAGCAGGAGCGACAGCTGCTCGACGTGAGCGTGCGCTTCCCGCTTTTCGGGGACGTGAACGGCAGGTTCGATGCGAGGAATCTCCTCGATGCACCGATCCTCCTGACGCAGGGGCCGGTGGTTCGCGAACGCTACCGCACGGGGCGCGTCTTCTCGGCCGGGCTGAGCTGGCGCCCGCGCTGAAGCTCAACGCCGCGCGCCGTTACACCACCGTGACCCTACGGCAACACGCTGCACACACGCGGTCGGCTCCTTTCACGGTGATCCGGAACGTCAACCAACATCACAACCCCCATTCCTTCCCGGAACTCATGCGACCCACTCGGCGAACACTTCGGTCATTCCTGACGCTATTTCTCGCCTCCGCAACGATCAATGCATGCGGTGATGACGATCCCGTTGGACCCGATCCGCTCGCCGCTCCCGCAACGCTCACCGTTCAGAGTGTTTCGTCCACGGAGATCGTGCTTGTCTGGAGCGCGGTCCCTGGCGCAACCTCCTATGAGGTGGACCGGAGCACCGGGACAGGCGGGAGCTTCACGACGATCGCCGGTTCCGTGACCGGCACATCGCTGAGCGACGCGGGACTCGCTGCGGGCACGCAGTACTCGTATCGCGTGCGCGCAGCGCGTTCAAGCGATCGCGGGCCGTACAGCGACGTCGAGTCCGCCACGACCGGCGCGGCCGGGCCGAAGACCGCCAACCTCACGGGCGACATCACGGCGAGCCGTACGCTGTACAGCGACACGACCTACACGCTCGTCGGGTTCGTCAAGGTCACGAGCGGCGCCACGCTGACCATCCAGCCGGGCACGAGGATCGTCGGCGACTACGACACGCCCGGCAGCTCGCTGTTCGTTTTGCGAGGCGCACGCATTGTCGCTGAAGGCACGGCGGCCGCTCCCATCGTGTTCACTTCGGAGCGCGCCGTGGGTGAGCGCCGGCCCGGCGACTGGGGCGGCCTCGTGATCATCGGCAACGGGATCATCAATCGGGCGGGAACCGTTCTCAGCGAGGGCCCCGCAGGAGTGTCGCAGAACTACAGCGGTGGTACCGACAACAATGACAGCAGCGGCAGCCTCGAGTACGTGCGCGTGGAGTTCGCCGGTTACGATGTGTCCGGCGGACAGGGGCAGGAACTGAACAGCATCTCGATGTACGCCGTGGGCGGAGGAACCACCATGGAACACGTCCAGACACTCGCCGGGCTGGACGACGCGTTCGAGTGGTGGGGCGGTGCGGTCGACGCCCGTTACCTCGTCTCGTACGAGACCGGCGACGATCACTACGACGCGAGCGAAGGATTCCGCGGCCGCGTGCAGCATCTTATCGCCCTCGGTACAACGGTGTTGTCGACCGACCCGGCTCGCGGCGAGCCCAGTTCCGATCCTCGCGGCTTCGAGATCGACGGTTGCGATGGCGGTTCAACCTCGGGCTGCACGCTCGGCTTCGCGTCGGAACCGTACACCGTGCCCGTCTTCGCCAACTACACGATCATCGGACCGGGCGTCGACGGCTTCGGCGCATCGATCACCGACGGCAACGGCACGGTGATTCGCCGCGGTGCCGGCGGGACGTGGGTGAACGGCATCGTCGCGCGCTGGCCCGGATACGGTCTCAGCGTTCGCGACGCCGAGACCGACGCCCTGCGCGCCGTCGACAGTCTGATAATTCGCAACATGATCTTCGCAGAGAACGGTCGCGGCGCCTTTGAACCCAACAGCTCCGGCCGGTTCGCGTCCAGCTTCGACGTTCCCGCGAACAGCATCCGTACGCTTGCCGACGCCGAGCCGCTCTTCATCGCGCTACCCGTCCCCGGTACGGCGCCGACCACGGGCTCGCTCGACTGGGCGCCCGCGGCCGGTTCGGCCGCGGCGTCGGGCGGACTCACGGACTTCACTCCGGTAATCGCCGCCCGCGTTCAGGACTACTTCGGTGCTCCGATGCCGGCGACGGACTACGTGGGTGCGGCGGATCCGGACGGCCCGAAGTGGTGGGCAGGCTGGACGGTGTACGCGCGCAACTGACGGTGTACCGCGATCGCGATCGGCTCAGCCTTCGCCCACAACACGCTCGTCATTCCCGCCCACACCGCTCCTGTCCTTCCCGCCCCAACACTCTCGTCATTCCGGGGAAACGGGCATCCATGTTCGTTTTCCCAGTCTCGAAGTGTGATGCAATGACCCCTGTCCCGCGTCTGATCACGACGCTCGTCCTCGCGATGACCGTGGCCGCGTGCGATAGCGCACGCGGTGAGGCCAGGGGAAACACGGCCGACAACCCATCACCCACGGTGATCGCGACCCATGTCGACAGCGCAGCGCCGATCGACGAGCTGCTCCGGCGATTCCGCGCCGACGCTCCAGTCAGGCCCGAACGCTTCACGCATGGCGCCCGATCGCGCGAGGAGCTCGTGACGTTCTTCGCCCACGCCGTCCGGACGAGAGACAGCTCGACCTTCGGTCGCCTGATGCTGAGCCGGGCGGAGTTCGCGTGGCTGTACTATCCGACGAATCCGGTCGCTGTCGCACCGTACGAACTGGACCCCGCGCTCATGTGGTTCCGGATAATGGGCGAAAGCGAGAAGGGGCTGTCGCGCCTGCTGCCGCGACTGGGCGGAGGCACGAGTGCTGGCGGTGGAAGGCCGGCCTTCACCTACATTGATCACGCGTGCCCGCCAGAAGCTGAACACCAGGGCGAGAACCGGATCTGGGGTCCCTGTTCCGTTCGCTACGAGACCGCCGCGGGTGACACGGCTGTCGCGCGGCTGTTCGGCGCCATCGTCGAACGCGGTGATATTTTCAAGTTCGTCTCCTATGCGAACAAGATGTAGCCGCTGGCATCCTGACACGGAGGTTGCCGGCGCGGTGAACACGTTCCCGAAAGGGGCGGAGACGAAGCTCCCGTTACGCCGTCGTTACAAAGCGGTGCCGCATTCGTTACACGTTGGTCACAAACTACGGCCGATTGTAACGAACACGCACCCCGTAACGAGGAGTTCCCTGGGTTGGCGCGGCATCCGAATACCAGGTTGCGATCTCCACGCAACCGGCGCATCGACGTCACGTTCCTTGGCGCGCTCATCTGGCTCGCTGCGGTTCCGCTTTCGACCCTGGTCGCCCAGCAGGCGGATACTGTTTCGTTCCCAACCCACGACCTTTCGGGCGTGCTCTACACGCACTTCCGATACGGTGGCGGGCGCGATTCGCGTTCGGCCAACCGGTTCGATGTGGAGCGTGCGTACTTCACTCTTCGGGCACGCCTCTCCGAGCGGCTCGCGCTGCGGCTCACCACCGACGTGTTCCAGCAGGACGACGATGACCGCGACGATTACTACTCGGGCTGGACGATCCGGGCCAAGTACGCGTACCTGCAGTACGATCTGCTCGCCCGGTCGCCGAACAGGAACGCGTTCGCCGCCGACGTACGGCTGGGCATGCTGAACACGGTGATCATCGGGCACGAGGACGACTACTGGCCCCGCTGGATCGCGAAGACGCCGCTCGACCGGCTCGGATTCTTCGCATCCGCAGATCTCGGCCTCGCGTCCACCGCGCGCTTCGGTCGCGTCGCCGAGGCCTACGCGACGGTGACCAACGGCACCGGCTACACCTCGCGGGAAAAGGACCGCTTCAAGGATGTCGGACTCCGCCTGACCTTGACGCCGTTTGCTGCGAGCGATGGATGGCTCGGCACGTTGAGCGTGACGCCGTGGGGCTACAAGGGTGCGCGTGCCAGCGATTTCTCGGAAGGCGATGGGACGATCGAGCCGGTAGCCGGCGCCTTGCGAAGGGACCGCTACGGCGTGTTCGCCGGCATCGACGCCGCACGCATCACGGCTGGCGCGGAGATCGCGCACAGCGTCGACGTCGTCGAGATCGCGGACCCGCTGGTGGACATCCGACCGGTCAACGACGAGGACACCGGGCGACTTCTCTGGGCCTTCGCCCACGTTCGTCCATTTGCACGCGCAAACGGCACGCCCGTTCCGCTCGGCGTGCTCCTTCGCTACGATCGCTTTCAACCCGACGTGGATCGGGACGAATACTCGAACTTCATCGTGGCCGGGCTCACCTGGGAGATCGGGAGCAACCTGTCGCTGTCGCTCGACTACCAGGAGGAATCCGGCAGCGCCGTGGCGAGTGGAGCGCCGGACACCAGGACATGGTACCTCCACGCGGCCGCCAGCTTCTGAGCTGCCGCTCTCATTCGCAACGCGCACACCGCGCTGCCGACAATCGACGCAGGAGCACACAGTGAGGCCTCACACCTTTTCATCCCTGTCATTCGCGCTGGTCGCGACAGCCACGTCCATGGCCTGCGGCGGCGACAGCGGTCGATCCGGCGATGCGACCGAAGGCGTCGCACTCACCGGCGCAGGTGCAACGTTTCCGTATCCTCTCTATTCGCGCTGGTTCTCGGAGTACGCCGACGAGACCGGCATCAGGATCAATTATCAGTCGATCGGCTCGGGGGGAGGCATAAGGCAGTTGTCCGAGGGGACGGTTGACTTCGGTGCGAGCGACAGCCCCATGACGGATGAGGAGATCGCAGGCGCACGCGGCCCAGTTCTGCACATTCCCATGGTGCTCGGCGCCGTCACGGTCACATACAATCTGCCGGATGTGGCCGATACGCTTTCTCTCACGGGAGAGGTCATCGCCGACATCTTCCTCGGGAACATCAGGAAATGGAACGATGCGCGTATCGCGGCGCTCAATCCCGGCGTCGCCCTGCCCGACGAGGACATTCTTGTTGTGCACCGGTCCGACGGCAGCGGCACGACCTTCATCTTCACGGACTATCTCGGGTCTGTCAGCTCCGCATGGGCCAGCGGGCCGGGGACGGGCAAGGAAGTACAGTGGCCCGTCGGCCTGGGTGCAAAGGGGAACGAGGGCGTCGCCGGCCAGGTGAGCCAGACACCGGGTGCGATCGGATACGTCGAACTCGCCTACGCGACGCAGAACGGCCTCTCGGTGGCGAAGGTTCGCAACAGGGCAGGCGAGTTCGTAGCGCCATCCGTGCAGGCGGTAACAGCGGCGGCGGCAGGCGTGGCGGATTCGCTTCCACCGGACACCGACTACCGCGTCTCGATCGTGAACGGGCCGGGCGCCAATGCATATCCCATCTCGTCGTTCACCTGGATTCTGGTCTATCGCGAGCAGATGGATGCACGCAAGGGACAGATTCTTGTCGACTTCCTCCGCTGGGCGCTCACGGAGGGCCAGGAGCGTGCGCCGGAGCTCGACTACGCGCCGCTGCCGGATGCGATGAGCGCAGCGCTACTCGCGAAGCTCGATTCGATGGAGGCAGGACCGACGCCGTGATATCGTCGGACGGGGCAGCGGCGGGACAGGCTACACCCGGCAACGGTGCATCGCGCGAAGGCGGTCTGCGCGGTGGCATAGCCGGCTCGGCAACCGGCGATCGCATCTATCGTGGTGCGATGATCTTCTTCGCACTATGCGTTCCGATCCTGCTCACGCTCATCGCGTGGGAGCTCGCGAGCGCGGCATGGCCGGCGCTGCGCGAGTTCGGGTTCGAGTTTCTCACGTCGAGCAGGTGGGATCCCGTCGCGGGCATCTACGGCGCGGCACCCGCAATCGTGGGTACGGTCGTCAGCTCCGCGATCGCACTCGTCATCGCGACGCCGCTCGCTCTCGGAGTGGCCATCTTCCTCTCCGAGTTCTCGCCGCACTGGCTCAGACAACCCGTTGCCTTCCTCGTCGACCTGCTCGCCGCGATTCCGAGCGTCGTCTACGGGCTGTGGGGAATATTCGTGCTGGTGCCGCTGCTTCGCGATTATCTGATGCCGTTCCTGGCGGACACGCTTGCGCTGGGACAGACGCCGCTCTTCTCGGGTCCCATCTACGGCTACAGCATGCTCGCCGCCGGATTGATTCTGGCGATCATGGTGCTGCCGTACATCTCGGCCGTCGCGCGCGAAGTGCTGCTGGCAGTTCCACGTTCGCAACGCGAAGCCGCGCTGGCGCTCGGTGCGACCCGGTGGGAGATGATCCGTGGCGCAGTACTGCCACATGCCAGGTCGGGAATCGTTGGGGGCGTGATTCTGGGGCTCGGCCGGGCACTCGGCGAGACGATGGCCGTGACGATGGTGATCGGAAACAGCCGCGAGATCTCGGCGTCATTCTTCGCTCCCGCCAACACACTCGCTTCCCAGATCGCAAATCAGTTCACCGAAGCTACGGGTGACCTGCAGCTCTCCGCACTCATGGCGCTCGGCTTCGTGCTGTTCGCGATAACGATCGTCGTGAACGCGATAGCGCGCTGGCTTGTGTGGCGCGTGTCGCGCCACGCGGGCGCGGTCGCGTGAGACAGCCCGGCGCCGAGGTCCCGGCGCGGCTGTCCGGCGGACAGTCCGGGCGTCCGAGCGCCGGCCAGCGAGCTTACGCCGAACGCACCGTCCGCACGCTCGGCCGCCGGCGCGCCGTCAATGCTGTCATGGTCGGGCTCACGTACGCGGCTGCCGCCCTCGCCACGCTTCCGCTGCTCTTCATCCTCGTGTACCTGATCCAGAGGGGAGCGTCGTCCATCTCGCTCGATCTCTTCACGGAGATGCCGGCGCCGGTCGGAGCAGAGGGCGGAGGCATGGCCAACGCGATCGTCGGCACGCTGATGCTCATCGGGATCGCCTGCGCTGTCGGGCTGCCGGTGGGCATGGGCGCCGGCATCTACATCGCAGAGAATCGTGGCACGCGCCTGGCGAACGTCGTGCGCTTCCTGTCGGACGTGCTGAACGGGCTGCCATCGATAGTGATGGGGATCTTCGCCTGGCAGCTTCTCGTACGCCCCGTCGGCCATTTCTCTGCTCTCGCGGGCGGTATCGCGCTTGGAGCAATGATGATACCGATCGTCACGCGGACGACGGAGGAGATGATCCGAACCGTGCCGGTATCGTTGCGCGAGGCGGCGTTTGCGCTCGGCTATCCGCGCTGGCGCACGTCACTCACGATAGTCCTTCGGACCGCGCTCGCAGGGATCGTCACGGGCGCGCTCGTGGCGATAGCGCGCATCGCGGGCGAGACCGCTCCGCTGCTCTTCACCGCCTTCGGGAACCAGTTCTGGTCGGTCGAACTGGATCAGCCAATAGCCGCGCTGCCGCTGCAGATCTACACCTACGCGATAAGTCCCTACGATGAATGGCACGCACTCGCCTGGGCGGGTTCGCTCGTTCTCATCGCGCTGGTGCTCCTGATCAGCGTGGCGGCGCGTTTCTTCACGAGAGCGCGATACGGTGGCGGCGGAGACTGAGGCGCGGTCCGCGTCCCGGAACGGGAGCCGGCTCGCGTGCGACGGGCTCGACGCATGCTTCGGCGACACGCGTGCCGTGCACGACGTCACGATCGAATTCCACGATCGGGAAGTGACGGCGATCATCGGCCCCTCCGGTTGCGGCAAGTCCACGCTGCTCCGCTGTCTCAACAGGATGCACGAGACGGTTCCCGGCGCAACCGCCAGTGGTCGTGTCGTCTTCGACGGACAGGACATCTACGCACAAGAGGTGAATCCAACCGCCGTTCGCGCACACATAGGCATGGTCTTCCAGCGTCCGACGCCCTTCCCCACGATGTCCATTCGTGACAACGTCGCGGCCGGACTGCGAGTGGCGCCCGGCGGGATGCCGGGACGAGGACGAGTCGATGAGATCGTGGAGCGTGCTCTGCGGCGCGCGGCCCTCTGGGAGGAAGCAAAGGATCGCCTGGGCACGAGCGCGGTGGGCATCTCCGGCGGCCAGCAGCAGCGCCTCTGCATCGCACGTGCGCTCGCCACGGAACCCGATGTACTCCTGCTCGACGAGCCCACGGCCTCCCTCGATCCGCTCAGCACGCAGAAGGTCGAGGAGCTCGTCTACGAGCTGCGACAGGAGATCACCGTCGTGATCGTCACGCACAACATGCAGCAGGCGGCGCGCGTGTCGGATCGCACCGCGTTTCTGCTCTCCGGCGAACTGGTTGAAATCGCACCCACGAACACTCTCTTCACGAATCCTAGTGACGAGCGCACGGAGGCATACATCACGGGCAGGTTCGGTTGAGCGAAACGGCCGCGCTCCCCGACAGGCGCTCGCAGCCGCGCGAGGTGGATCACCCCGGCAACATCGTGGCGCAGAACTTCTCCTTCTGGTACGGTGAGACGCGCGCACTCGAGGAGGTCGATCTGGTCATCCCGGCGCGCTCGGTGACGGCGCTGATCGGGCCATCCGGATGCGGGAAGTCCACGTTCCTGAGATCGATCAACCGGCTGAACGAGCTGATACCGGGGATTCGCGTGGAGGGGACGATCACTCTCGACGGCGAGAGCCTGTATCGGTCGAAGATGGACGTCGTCGCCCTGAGGCAGCGTGTGGGGATGGTATTCCAGCGCTGGAATCCGTTCCCGAGGTCGATCTACGACAACGTTGCATACGGCCCGCGCATCAACGGCACGCGCGACCGCCGCGAACTGGATGAGATAGTCGAGCAGTCGCTCCAGCGTGCCGCGCTCTGGGACGAGGTGAAGGACCGGCTGCGCGAGAGTGCGCTGGGGTTGTCCGGGGGACAGCAGCAACGGCTGTGCATAGCCCGTGCGCTCGCCAACCATCCCGAGGTACTGCTGCTCGACGAACCGGCCAGCGCTCTCGACCCGATCGCAACGCAGAAGATCGAGGAGCTGCTCTACGAGCTCAAGCAGGAATTGACCGTCGTCATCGTCACGCATAACCTGCAACAGGCCGCGCGCGTCTCGGATTACACGGCGTTTTTCTTTCTCGGACGTCTGATAGAGGTCGGCGCGACCGACCGAATGTTCACGAATCCGCGCGAGGACCGCACGGACGCCTATATAACAGGGAGATTCGGATGAAATCCGCCCCGACCGCCACCGGCTTTCGGCACTTTCACGATCAGCTCGCCACGCTCAAGCAGCGGCTACTCGCCATGTCGGAGCGCGCCGAATCGCTGATCGATCTCGCAGTTGAGTCGCTGCTCACGCGTGACCAGGGCAAGGCCGAAGCGGTCATAGCGGGCGATACGGAAGTCGACGCGATGGAGATCGAGATCGAGCAACTCGGCATCGAGCTGCTCGCCCTGCAGCAGCCGATGGCTCGCGATCTCCGCTTCATCATCAGCGCGATCAAGATCTCGAGCGACCTCGAGCGGGTGGGCGACCATGCGGTGAACATCGCCGAAACGGCTCTGCGGCTCGTGGCTCTGCGTCGCGACGTAACGCCCGATCCCGAGATCGAGGACATGGCCCGCCGTGCGAGACGCATGCTCGGCGATGCCCTCGATGCATTCATCCGGGCCGATGGTGCGCTCGGGCGCCAGGTGTGCAAGGCGGATGACCAGGTCGATGCGCTGCACAACTCGGTCTTCCGGATACTGCTCACGCACATGATGTCGGACCCCAGAACGATCGAGGCATCACTGCAGCTCCTGCTCGTCAGCAGAAACCTCGAGCGCGTGGCGGACCTTGCAACGAACATTGGCGAGGACGCCGTGTTTCTGGCCGAGGGCAAGCAGATCAAGCACCACATGGGCGAACGGGACGCCGACGAGCGGGCCGGGGCTTGACACGGAAGAAAGGGCGCGGGGCGGCCAGACGCATCGCGGCAATCGATGTAGGCTCGAACTCGGTGCGTCAGATCGTCGCCGACGTGGCGGGCGACGGCTCCATCCGCGTCGTCGACGAGATGAAGGCCGCGCCCCGACTTGGCGCCGGCCTCGGCGCCGGCGGCACGCTGGACGCGGGCGCGATGCAGCGTGCCGTCGATGCAGTCGCGCGCATGGCGATTCTGGCCCGTCAACTCGGCGCAGAGCGTATCGAAGCGGTGGCCACCAGTGCTGTGCGCGAGGCGGCGAACGGCGCCGCGTTCATCGCAGCCGTTCGGGAAGAAGCGGGCATCGCGCTACGCGTCCTGGACGGCGATGCCGAGGCGCGGCTCGCCTTCCGCAGCGCCCTCGCGCATTTCGAGATCGGCGCAGGCCGCGCCATTGTCATGGACATCGGCGGTGGCTCGCTCGAGCTCGCATTCAGCGCCGACGGTCTGCTGGAGCGCCTCGAATCGTTCCCGTTCGGCGCGATCCGCCTGACGGAAGAGTTTCTCTCGGCCGGGACCAGCCGTCGCAGCGTGCAGCGCCTGCGGCGCGTTGTTCGCGCCGAGCTGGATCGAACGCTCCCGGCCCGGCAGTGGCGCAGGGCGGCGTGCATCGGGTCGGGAGGTACCTTCACGAACCTGGCCGGAATGTTCCTCGCACGCACCAAGGTGCACACCGCTCGCACGGTTCACGCTACACGAGTGCCGCGCGCGGAGATCGAGCACATTGTCGACATGCTTCAGGCAATGACTCCGGAGGAACGCCTCGCCGTACCCGGTCTCACCCCTGCGCGAGCCGATATCATCGTGGCCGGCCTCGCGGTGGCCGGCGAGGTCATGGCGCGCTTCGAGTCACGCGAGCTCCTTGTCTCGGCGTACGGCATCCGCGAGGGGTTGCTACTCGAGAGTGCGCGGGTAGCGCCAGCGGCGGCCGATCCCGGCGAGGCCCGGACCCGTACGGTCCGGGAGTTCGCGGAACGCTCGCATTACGAGCAGGCGCATGCCAATCACGTTCGGAATCTCGCCCTCCAACTGTTTGACGCGATCGGCAAGCGGCTGGGCAGCGAGGCGGGCGACCGCGAGCTGCTGGCAGACGCGGCGCTGCTGCACGATGTGGGGTACCTCGTCAGCTACGACAAGCACCACAAGCATTCCTATCACCTCGTCCTGCACGCGGACCTGCTCGGGATGTCTCCAGCCGAACAGGTTATCGTGGCCAATGTCGCGCGCTATCACCGCGGTGCTCCACCGAAGAAGAAGCATCGAAACTTCGGGACGCTGGAACCAGGGGTGCGCTGCCGCATCAGACGTCTCGCGGGGATCCTGCGGGTCGCGGATGGCTTCGACCGCGGTCACGCGGGCGCCGTGGAGCAGATCAGAGTCCGCTGGCTCGAGCGGGCCGTGCGACTCAGCGCCGTACCGCGATCGGAAGAGCACCCGATGCGCCTCGAGCTATGGGGTGCGAGCCGCAAGTCCGAGCTGCTCGCCAGGGTCGCAGGCCGGCCGGTGGAAATCGTCGCGCCGGACGGGTCGATTGTCCTGGCAGACGAAGACGGCACCACCGGCACGGACTGAGCGCGCCTCGCGCCGCGTCGGCGCCGTGCATGCTCACGGGATCAACTGCCGAGCCGGCGCAGCAGCGATGGTGTGAGCGTCCATAGAATGATCGCGCCACCCTGTGCCGGGCGCGACTCGAACTCCAGCATGCATGCGCCTCCCTTCCCGAGTCCGACGAAGGACGCGTCCTTACCCGCAAGGAGCCAAGAGATGACCACGCCAAGGTGCGGCTCGTGTCCCACAACCGCGACGCTGTCGGCATCCTGGTGCTTGCGGAGCCAGGGGAGCAGAGCTTTCGGCGAGCTGTCCGGCTTCAGCGCGTCGAGCTGTTCCGTCGCCACCTTCGAGAATCCGCGGGCAATGAGCTCGGCCGTCTGTGCTGCCCGTGTGTATGGACTCGTCGCGATCAGGTCGATCGAGCGCGCGCAGACACGCAGCCCCTTGACGATCCGCTCCATCTTCCAGATGCCTTCCTTCGTCAGGGGGCGCAGGGAATCATCCTCCCCCGTCGCTGCGAAATCCTCGCGGTCCTCCGCGACCGCGTGCCGCAGCACGAGCAGTTTCACGGCAGTGCAGCCGCGCCGTGCTGTGACGTGTCCGTACTCCGGAAGACTCGCGGCTGAACGTCATCCGGCTCCCCGCCCAGGTCGGGATCGGACCAGTCCGACTGCCGGTTCCTGCCCCACGAGTCACGCAGCAGCAGCCGGTGTATCGCGCGGTCGCCCTCGCCGCCCGGTGATCTCTGGGTCCAATGGCCGTCGGCCGCGAGGTCCCACGTCTGTCGGTTGTCCGCAAGGCAACTCGCCAGCAGCGCATCCAGCAGCGGGTGCAGCGCGGGATCCTCGATGGGGACGACGGCCTCGACCCGCCGATCGAAGTTGCGCGGCATCCAGTCGGCAGAGCCCAGATAGTAGGAGGCATCGCCCGCGTTGGCGAAATACCACAGCCGCGAATGCTCGAGAAATCGCCCCACTATGCTGACCACCCGGATCCTGTCGCTGATGCCATCGAGACCCGGACGCAGGCAGCAGATTCCGCGCACCAGCAGATCGATCTCCACACCTGCCTGGGATGCGCTATACAGCGCCTCGATCGCCTCTGCGTCGACGAGGGCATTCATCTTCATGATGATGCGTCCGCCACGACCATTCCGCGCGTGCTCCGCCTCGCGCTCGATCAGATCGAGAAAACGATCACGCATGCCCCCCGGGGCGACGAGGAGCTTGCGATAGCTCCGCTGCCGCGAGAAGCCGGTGAGCACATTGAACAGGTCGCTCACATCGGCGCCGATCGGACCGCTGCACGTGAAGAGGCCAATGTCCGTGTACACACGTGCCGTCTTCACGTTGTAGTTGCCCGTACCGATGTGTACGTAGCGCCTGATCCCATCCGATTCGCGGCGAACGACGAGCACGACCTTCGCGTGCGTCTTGAGTCGCGCGAGCCCGTAAGCCACGTGCACACCGAAGCTCTCCAGCGTTCGCGCCCACGTGATGTTGTTCGCTTCGTCGAACCGTGCCTGGAGTTCGACGAGCACGACGACCTGCTTGCCGTACTGCGCCGCCCTGGTCAATGCGCGAACGATGTCCGTATCGCCCGACGTCCGATACAACGTCATCTTGATGGCGAGTACATCATCGTCATCGGCTGCCTCCTCGAGGAAACGCTCGACCGAGGCATCGAATGAATCGAATGGGTGGTGGACCAGGACATCACGCTCTCGCAGGACCTCGAAGATGGGAGCGTCAGGTTCCCGCAGTGAAGGGGGCGCGTTTGCCACCAGCGGAGGATCGCGAAGCTCCGGAATGTCCAGCGAGGTCAGCGCCATCAGATCGCCGAGCTCGAGAAGTGCGCCCGTCTCGTGCACGTCTCGCTGGGTCAGGCGTGTTCGATGTACGACGTCTTCGGCCTGAGTGAGCTGCGTCCGCTGCACCGCATCCTCCCCCGCCAACTCTTCCAGGAGAAGCGTGCGCAGATGCATCGGCATCCTTTCCTCGACTTCGACCCGTACGACTTCGCTGAAACGGCGCTTGAAGACCTGCTCCTCGATGCTTGCCAGCAGGTCCTCCGCGTCCTCGATGTCCAGCTCGAGATCGGAGTAGCGCGTTATCCGGAAGGCGTACCATCCGCGTATCTCAACGCCCGGAAAAAGCGCGGAAATATTGGCGCCGATCAACTGCTCCAGCGGCACGAAGTGATTGGGTGGGCCGGCGGGAATCCATCGCGGCAGACTCTTCGGAACCTTGACCCGCGCAAAGAGATCCGCGCCGGTTTCCGGATCGCGGATGTCAACGGCCAGCGAGAGTGACAGATTGGAGATGTAGGGAAAGGGATGCCCACGGTCGACCGCGAGCGGCGTGAGCACCGGAAAGACCTGCGTTTCGAAGAAATCATGCAGCGTCGCGCGATCCTGCTTCGAAGGATCGCTGATCCCGACGAGTCTGATTCCGTTGTCGGCGAGCGCCGGCAGCAACTGGTCCTCGAGGCAGCTCCGCTGCCGAGCCAGGAGCTCGGCCACTCTCCCGTCGATGCTGTCGAGCTGGGCCTGCGGCGTCAGGCCGTCGGGCGGCGCGTGCGCGACGCGCGCGGCC
>JBOHTO010000065.1:0-3225 GCA_050733695.1 Gemmatimonadaceae bacterium
CGGGACATTCGGCCGGCTGCTCGAGGACCCCACGCTCTACAACAACATGACGGAAGTCGTGGCCTCGATGGACTCGCTGCTCGCGGCGGTGAACAACTCCGAAGGCTCCTTCAGGAAGTTCGTCTCCGACACGACGCTGTACGCGAACATCGTTGACATGGCGCAGAGTGCCGATTCCATCCTCACGCTCATGAGCGAGGGCGAGGGCTTTGCCGCACGCATGCTGCACGACCAGGAGCTGTACGACAAGCTGAACAAGCTCGTGACGGATCTGAACGCGATTCTCGAGGAAGTGCGCGCGAATCCGGAGAAGTACATGGAGGGTATCATCAAGGTGTTCTGAACCGGCAGGCCGGGGTGGACGTGCACGCCCGGCGCGTCTCCCTGCCGCTGGTGCTCGCCGGCGCGGTGGTGGGGATATCGTTCTCCGCGCCGCTCGTCCGGTTATCGGCGGCGCATCCCCTCGCGATCGCCGTCTGGCGGCTGGGTTTCTCGCTCGTCCTCATCGCCGCCGCGCTCCTGGTGACAGGTGGCTGGCGGCAGTGGCGCACGCTCGACCGCCGCGGCGTGGTGATAGCGTGCGGCGCGGGCGCGATGCTCGCCGTTCACTTCTGGAGCTGGAACGCGTCCGTGGGAATGACTACGATCGCCGCCTCGGTCGTGCTGGTGAACACGCAGCCCGTCATCATCGCCCTGCTCTCCGCGCTCTGGCTCGCCGAGCGTCCGACGCGGGCCCAGTGGCTCGGCATCGCCATCGCCATGACCGGCGCACTTGTCGTCGCGGCCGGCGACCTCGGTGCCGAGGGATTCACCGGAACGCGCGCACTGCTGGGCGATGCGCTCGCGCTGGTAGGTGCATTCACCGCTGCGCTCTATTATCTCGCCGGCCGGCGTCTGCGCAGGACGCTCGACATCTGGCCCTACGTCGGCCTCGTGTACGGCGCGTGTTTCGTCGTACTGGTCGCCATGGCCGCGGTCGCGCGCGTCCCCGTACTCGGCCAGCCGCCGCGCGAGCTCGCGATCTTTGCGGCGCTCGCGATCGGACCCATGATGCTCGGCCACACGGGTCTCAACTGGGCGCTGCGATATCTGCCCGCTTACGTCGTCAACCTCACGGTGCTGGGCGAGCCCATCGGCGCCACTCTCATTGCAGCGCTGCTGCCGAGCATCGCCGAGGTGCCGTCTCCGCTCACGCTCGCGGGGGGAGCGCTCGTGCTCGCAGGGCTCGTGTTCACGCTGCGCCGCTCGTCCTGATCGCCATCGTGTGTCCGGCCGGTCCGCTACTACGCCCTCTTGGCCCTGCGCCGCGCCGCGACCGCAAACTGCAGAAAGTACTTCCGGAGATAGTCGGACAGACCGGGGTCTGCCTCGCCATCGACGCCGAAGAAGAGAGCGCAGAACATCTCGCGGGCCCGGAGGATTTCGCGTCGTTGATAGCTGCCCAGTGAGACGCCACTTCCACGCCCCGCCTCGATTAGGTTTGTAGACAGCGGACCATCACCGGGAGCTGCGTATTCCAGCCACGCACAGCACGACGACGTACGAACTCGACATCGAGATCACGCGCGGCGAGATGGTGGAGTCCCGGCACCGCGTGCACGCCGCCATCGTGGACGCGAGCGACGCCGTCGTCGGATCGGCGCGCGACACGTCTACCGTCACCTACTGGCGTTCCTGCGCGAAGCCGTTCCAGGTGATGCCGCTGCTCGAGTCCGGTGGCTTCGATGCGATGGGTTGGGGGGACGACCAGCTTGCGCTCTCCTGCGCCTCGCACGGCGGCGAGCCGGAACACGTGGCCATCGCGGACGGGATGCTGCGCAGCATCGGACTCGAAGAGGGCGATCTCGCATGCGGTCCGCACGAACCGCTCTCGTCGCGCGGCGTGAAGCTGCTGCGCGAGTCCGGCAACCGTCTCTCCCGCCTCCACAACAACTGTTCGGGCAAGCACGCAGCGATGCTCGGTCGCGCTCACACGGCGGGATGGTCGCCGTACGGGTACGAGCGACATGAGCACCAGGTTCAGCGTTCTATTCTCGAGCGCGTCTCGTCGTGGAGTGGCGTCCCGGCATCGAGCATTGCCCGATCGATCGACGGGTGTGGTGTGGTGGTGTTCGCGCTCCCGCTCGACAGCATGGCGCGCGCGTACGCACGACTGGCTGCGGCCGCCACGCGAGGGGAGGAGATCCCCCTCCGTATCGTGAACGCGATGGCCACGCGTCCTTTCCTCGTGGGCGGCACCGATCGCTTCGACTCGCTCCTCATCGAGGAGACCGGTGGACGCGTGATCGCGAAGGTCGGCGCCGAGGGTGTGCATTCGGTGGCAGCGCTGGATTCAGGGCTTGGGATCGCACTGAAGGTGGAGGACGGCGCGCAACGCGCGCAGTACGCAGCGGTGGTGCGGGTGCTCCAGTTCGTAGGTGCATTGCCGGAGCCAGCGCCGCCCCGTCTGGAGGACTTCCTTCGTCGCCCCGTGCGCAACACGAGGGGCGAAGTGGTGGGCGCCCTGCGCCCGGCGTGCTGAGGTCTGGCGCGCCGAGCATTCCAGAGTGACGGCAGGCAACGATTCGATGACGGTCGGCGTCGGCATCGATGCTACAGTGGACGCACTCGATGCGCCCACTCGCGCGCTGGTCCGGCTCGCGGCCGTCATATCGGTGGGGAGCGAAGCGGAGGTGCGCGATGTTCTGGCCGCCGCGATGGGACGCGTCGACGCCGCTCGGGTGGAGGAGATCATCCTCCAGTCGTACCTCTTCGCCGGCTTCCCGCGAACGCTCAACGCGGCGCGCGAGTGGCGGCGGATCTCCGGACGACCGGCACCGGCCGAGGATGAGGGCACGCAGTTCAACCTCGCCGATTTCTGGCGAACGAGGGGAGAGCGCACATGCGCGACCGTCTACGGGCCGTTCTATGAAGGATTGAGGCGCAATGTCCGGCTGCTCCACCCGGCGCTCGATGCCTGGATGGTTGTCGAGGGATATGGCAAAGTGCTGGGCCGACCCGGCCTCGACCTCGTGACGCGCGAGCTGTGCATCGTCGGCGTGTGCGCGGCCGGCGGACACTCCCGGCAGCTTCACTCCCATCTCCATGGCGCACTGCACGCCGGCGCGTCTCCCGCCCAGGTCGGGGCAGCGATCGACACCGTGGCCGACCTCATCTCGGCCGAGGAGATCACGACAGTGCGCATGCTCTGGCGCAGGGTCGAACGCTGGGGGAATCGGGCGGCGG
>JBOHTO010000066.1:0-12514 GCA_050733695.1 Gemmatimonadaceae bacterium
GCCCCCCCCGCCCCCCCCGCCCCCCCCGCCCCCATCGCGCCGAGCGTCGAGCGCAGCGTCTCGCCGGCGAGTGGGTGCAGGAAGTCGTCGGCCGCGCGCTCGATGGAATCGATCGTCGCGCTGTCGCGCGCACCGTGCAGCATGAAGGCCAGCTCGGCGGCGAACGGGCCGAGGCACTCCGCGTCGGGCGTGTTCATCGGCCAGCCGGCATGCCCCGGCCGCTCGGGCAGGTCGTTGCGCGAGAGCTGATCAACTCCGCGGAAGATCGTGATGGCGACCTCGCCGGCGGGCGTTACCTCGTACTCCGCGAGGCCGTCGCTGAAGACCGTAACACCCGCCACCGGCGCGAACAGCGAGACGTAGCGATGCAGCGGGGCGGTGGGCGCGGGGATCTCCATCGCACGATCAACGGCCGGAACATCGAGTTGTACGCGCCGGATCGGACCGAATGCAGCATCGGCGTACACATCGCCGCCTGCGAGCCCGGTCGCCACCAGAAGGCGCAGTCGGTGCCCGGGGTGAGTGTTGTCGCCGCGCACGGAGATGCGCAGTACCGGGGCGCCAGCGTCCAGCGTCAGCCGGACCGCGACCGTCGTGCCCGGCGCACCAACGCGCGCGCGACGACTGCGTGCGGGCATCGTGCGACCGCCGTCGCCCGACTCCCGTCCGGCAAGGGGGATTCGCCAGCGAGTGTCCAGTGTGCCACGAAGCGGCCCACTGTGCACGACACGACTGCTGTCGGCTCGCGCGACGGTGACAGCCCTGCCGCCAACGGAGTGGGTGTAGAGGTCGCCGCGTTCCGGCGTATCCTCGAACGACAGCAGCGATCGGATCTCGCGTCCCGTGTTCCCGCTAGCGTGTTCAGCACCGGCGCGTTCGCCGGCCGCCGCCAGCCCGGCGAAACTCACCCGCCCGTCATCACCCACGCGCACCCGGACATGATCGTTCGCGAGCTCGCCGGCACTTGCCTTGACGTCGGGACCCGGTGCGTGCGGCGGTGCCGCCGGCCTGCCGATCGCGAGCGATCGAATGCCATAGCCCGGCATCGGCGGAATCCATGCGACCGCACGCGCCACCCTCACGATGTCGTCATCGGGATAGTGTCTTGGCGCCTCGACCCGGTCGTGGCGGAGCGTCGCCTTTCCCAGCGATTGAATCCGCACGGCGCCCCCCTCGATGGACAGGCGACGCGGGAGTGCGCTGAGCGCTGGCACCGTTCCGGATCCCGGCCCGACAGGGATGTGCTGGACGAAATCCAGAAGTTCGATCTCCGCGACGCCGCCGCGCTCCCGGGCGGCCGGGTTCCGCACGACGAGAACCGGTCGCCATCGGTCGACATTCTCGCGAGCGGAATCCTCATCGTGACCGAGCAGCTCGAGCCTGGCGTCGCGGGCGATTCCGGCGGCCTGCGCCTGGGCATCGTCCAGCCGGGATTCCATCGCGCGTGCAACCCCATCGCTGGCGCAGCCGCAGAGCGTGTCGTGCGGATGGCAGAGCAGCAGTGACCGCCATGCTATCGACAGCAACGCGCGACGCCGCATGCCACCGCTCAGCGCAGCGAGCGCCGACCATGGTTCGGCTTCGCGGATCAGCAGCCGCTCGACAATCGCGTTGCGACGCTTCTGCTGCGCACGGGCAGAGAAAGTCCCCTGGAGAGTCCACGTGTAGCCGTAGGAATCGCGCAGTTCGCCCGCTACCTCCGGGATGTCCGCTGCCTGCGCGCGGCGCGATACCGACTCGGCGAAGCTTGAAAGGGAACTCACCCGCACCACGTCCGGTTCTGCCACACGCCCGAGTGCGGTCGCCGCGTCGCTGAAATCGCGCTGCAGCGCGTGATGATCCGCGCCGTTGAGCACGATCACCACGCCGAGCCGCGATCTCGGAGCCAGCTCAGCCCGGATCGACCGCCACCGATCGCGGGCGGCACCGTCGCCTGTTGGGAGGTTGGCCCCAAGCCCATACCCGGCGCGGGAGAGATGGTGAACAGGAACGCCAGCACCGTCCGGCGCGCACCAGAGTACGGTGTCTCCCGGGGGCCAGCGATCGCCGCCGTAACCGCGCCAGAGGATGATCAGCTCACAGCCGAACTCGCGCGCGAGCATGGGCAGTGCCGCCGGGTGCCCGAACGAATCGGGACAGTAGAGCACCGGCGGAGCTGTGGCGCGGAGCGCCCTGAGCGTCCGCCGCCCCGCCAGCAGATTGCGCACGAGCGCCTCGCTCGACGGTATCAGCTCGTCGGCGAGAACGAACCAGGGACCAGCCTCGAGTCCGCCTGCGCGCAACTGCGCGCCGAGCTCTGCGGCGCGCTCTGGACGGACAGCGAGATAATCCTCCAGAACGACGGTTTGCCCGTCCAGCAGGAAGGACGGCGGTGCGGGGTCACGACGATCGAGAAGCTCATCTACGAGCGGCACGAGCCGCTGTCGGAAGCGCACTGCCGGTTCGTACCACTCGCGGTCCCAGTGTGTGTGCGGGACCAGATGTACTTCGAGATGTCCCGGGCCCGCGTCCACCCGTGCTACGGAACCGGTCGCCGTCCCGTTACCAGACGGTACACTATCACGATCGCCGCGATCACGAGGAGCAGGTGGATCAGCCCCCCCGCGATGTTGAACACGAACGCACCGAGCAACCAGAGGACGAGTATAACGACCACTATGGTCCAGATCATTTTGGTTCCTCTCGGGAAAGCGTGAGTTGGTCAGCCCTCGTGCTCCTCCAGGGCAACGGTCGTGCCGCGTGCCGCATCCAGCTCGCCCTGCTCCGGTGGATATGTGACCCGCCCATCGTCGACATGCGCGAACTTCGTGATCCTGTGCGGCGCGGCCGGAGAGCCGGTGCCAATGATATCGAACACCCGAATCTCGCGCGCAAGGAGGGCGTCAGCAACCAGCGACCGGTGGCACCGCCAGGGCACGGCCTCCGCGCACATGATGACGGTGCGCGCACCTTCACCGAAAGCGATGAGATGCTCCAGCCCGCGCTCGAACTCCGGCGTCGTCATGTAATCAGCGTATCCGTGAAAGCTCGCGTTGCGCCAGGCCGAGGGCGATGCGTCCGGGCGCACCCGGCGGCGGCCACCCAGTTCCGCGATATGCGCGTATCCGATCCCGGCCTCCCCCAGAGACGCCTCCAGCACCTCGCTGTCGAAGTGAGGGAAGCGGCGAGAGCCCGGGTGTGTGCGAATGTCAGCGACAAGTGTGATATCGTGGCGCCGAAGTAGCGCGAGGAACTCTTCCAGCGTGCGAGTGGAGTGGCCGATCGTGAAGATCTCCACCGCGTCACACCGCATCCGGGCGGCGATGCTCACCCGCCGCCTCGTGCGAAGGCTCGCCAGCACGGGAGTGCTCTGCCCCGTCCTTGTGTTCCGTGTCGTGATGCAGCGCCTGGCGCCCGACGAAAATGCGGGCGGCACGCACGTCGTGGCCGACATCGATGAGCAGGATCGCGAGGTCGCCCGTGCCCCAGAGGAGACCGGCGAGCACGATCAGCCGGCTGCTCTCACCGAGCAGAGTCGGTATCGCGGCCGTACCCTGGGCGCGGAAGCCGGTGACGACCTCCGCGATCAGGAGCAGCACCAGAAGAACCGCCATTATCCTGAACAGCTTCGACAAGTAGCGGAGTCCCGTATACGGCTCCAGGTCACTGGCGCGCACGTGGAACAGCGGATCATCCGCGTGTCGACGGCCAGCGGTGGCATCGCCCGCCTCGGCGTTCGTTCCCACCGCGGCGTCCCTCACTTCCGAATCATGCTCCGTCATCCGCCGTCTCCCGAGCCACGCCAGCGGGCGCGATACCCGCGGGTGTCCATGTGAATGAATGGTCCGTGCGATGAAGTGCCCGGATAGATTCCCGCGCCACCGACCAGCGCAGGGTGCTCGCGCTCGACGCGATCCACCGCCTCGAGAACCACACGCATGTCCTTCAGGTTCACCCGGCCGTTCCCGTCGAGATCGTCCCAGCGTCCTGCGCTGTCACGGTCGAAATAGATGTCCGCCGCATCACCGTACATGTGCCTGCTCAGCGAGGCGCGTCCCGACGGATCACCGCCGCGCGAGTTGTACTGCGGTGTCCTGAACCCGCTCATCACGCGCACGCCACTCACGTCGTGCCCGCGCGAGCGCAGATCGATGAGCACGAGCTCGAGCTTGTCGATCAGCGCCATGTCCAGCACGAGGTACTTCGGCCAGACGTCGACCTGCCCCTTCGTGAGAAAGTCGCGCAGCCGAAAGTGTTCCGAGACCGGCGTGTCCTGGTTGGTGCGCGTCACCTCCACGAAACCGCTGGGGTTGGCGTAGCCGGGACGGGTGAGGCGTCGGCGCTCCGCGGGCCAGGTCCCAAGATAGTACAGGCCAATCCGTCCCCTGCGCTTGTTGTCGAACGGCCGGGTTGTGATCACGCTGAAGTCGGCCACGGGGCGCACGACAGAACCTACCGCTACCGCCAGTTCCCAGACGCCTGGCTCGCTGGGCGCGACCGGGCTGTCGGCGGAGTTGACACCATCCGGCGTGGAGTACTGCAGATGCGTGCCCGCCGGAAGCGAGTCGTGCGAGAGCTCTGCACCGCCCGCGCCGATGTTCGCCCGCAGCTTGCCGCTCAAGCCGCGCATCGGTACGAACAGCTCGAGCACGGCCTGCGTCAGATACGCTGTCGACGGTGCACGCACCGAAGTGAGCGCGGCGGTGACCGCCGCTGTAACCGGCGTGACCCGCGCGGAACTCGCAAGGGCGCCGCCTGCCGCAACGCCGGCACGCGTGGTCGCGATCGACCACGACCATCCCGCGGCGAACAGGAGTATGACGAGCCCCGAGAAGACCTCGAAGATGCGCTCCACGCCCGGCGTGACGCCCGCCCGGTGCCAGCGGCTGGCCGGCCCCTCTGGCAGCCGGAGCGCTCGCTCCGCAGCTTCGAGAATCGGATGCCGCTGATCACTCAAGGTTTGCTGTTCCTCCGCCGGTGCCACGTGCTCCAGCCAGCCACCTGGCTCTGCAGTAGAGGCAAGAACCGTGTCGCCCCGCGCAGGCGACTCTCGGCCGCCTCGCAGGCCCTCGCATGTGTCTCGGCCAGCGCCGCAGGGCGGCGCAGCGGTGGCAAGAGCTCGGAGCGGTTCGACACTTGCAACGATCGTCGTTGAACGCTGCGACGGGGTCGCGCGGCAACCAACGACGAACCCACGGGAGATCCAACATGGCACATACTCTTCCCAGACTTCCCTATGACTTCGGCGCGCTCGAGCCGCATATCGATGCGAAGACGATGGAGATCCACCACGGCAAGCATCACGCGACTTACGTGGAGAAACTGAATGCTGCGTTGCAGAAGGCGCCCGAGCTCGAAAAGAAGTCGATCGACGACCTGATGCGAAGCATCTCCAGTGCACCCGAGTCCGTGCGAACCGCCATTCGCAACAACGGCGGCGGTCACTGGAACCACTCCCTCTTCTGGCAGATCATGGCGCCCAGGGGCGGTGGTGAGCCGGACGGCGCCCTCGCGGATGCGATCCGCAGCGGCTTCGGCAGCTTCGACAAGTTCAAGGAGCAGTTCGCGGAGGCCGGCAAGGGGCAATTCGGCTCCGGCTGGGCGTGGCTCGTGGTCGACGGCGGGCAACTCTCGGTCGAGAGTACGCCGAACCAGGACAATCCACTCATGCAGGGCCGCCAGTCGATCCTCGGGCTCGATGTGTGGGAGCACGCGTACTATCTCAAGTACCAGAACAAGCGCCCGGACTACATTACCGCCTGGTGGAACGTGGTGAACTGGCCGGAAGTCGCAAAGCGCTTCGAGAAGTCGCGCGCGGGCGCCGCGATGGCCGGCAGCGCGCGCTAGGGCGACGGCAGCGGGTCGCGCCAACCACGGCGCGGCCCACCCAACGGTGTAGCTCCACCACGAACACGAAATCCCCGACGTGGTCGTTCCCGCACACGCGGGAATCGCAACCCCGTCATTCGCGCGCACGCGGGAATCATGTTGCTCCCCGGGGGGACTGCTTCACCTTTCCGCCTCCCGCGCGCGCCGCACCGCTGCCAGTTCCTCGTCGCTGAGCGACGTTCCCGCCACGAGATCGTCAATCCCACCATCCCCCGGCTGGTCGGCCTGATCCTGGGGCCGGCGTGCTGCTGCCGCCACGATCCGACTCAGGGCCGGCGGCGCGACGAACGTCGTCACCAGCACCATGATCATGAGCGCGCCAAAGAGCCCGGCGTCGATCGCCCCGGTCGCGAGCCCGAGCTGCGCGAAGATGAGACCCACCTCACCACGCGGGACCATCGCGGTGCCGATAAGCAGCTTGTTCCCCCTGAACCAGAACGGGGCAAAGCCCGCGGCGACCTTGCCCGCGATGCCGACAACGATCAGCGAGCCGCCCACGAGCAGCGCACGGCCATCGGCGAGGGCGTCGAGCTCCACTGCCGCGCCGACGCTGGCAAAGAAGATCGGTACGAAAAAGAATCCGATCGCCGTGGTCGCGCGCTCGATTTCCTGTCGTTGCGGAGTAGGGTGCAGCACCAGGCCGGCCGCGAAGGCGCCGATGATCATCGCCGATCCGGCCCAGTCGGCCAGCCATGCCAGGCCGAACGCAAATGCCAGCGCGATCACGCCCAGCGCGCCGGCGGTCTGTATTCGCTCGACGGCGCGGAAGAGCGGCGGTGCCACACGGCGGCCCGCCAGAATGGCGACCGCAACAAAGCCTACCGCGATGGCCGTCGTCTTCGCCACGCCGAGCACGGTGACGCTGTCGCCTCCGACCGCGTTGGCGACAACAGAGAGTATTATCAGACCGACGATGTCGTCGAGCACGGCCGCGCCCAGCACTACCTGCCCCTCGGGTCGCTCGAGCTGGCCAAGGTCGGAGAGCACGCGTGCGGAGATTCCGACCGATGTCGCCGTCAGCGCGGCGCCGCAGACGAGCGCCGGGATCATCCCGAGTCCGAGAGCGCTCACAACCAGGTAGCCGGCGCCGAACGGGATCGCGACCCCCACGAGGCCAACGGTGCTCGCAGTGCGGCCGACACGAACCAGCGCCCCGATGTCCGTATGCAGCCCGATCTCGAAGAGGAGGATGATCACACCTAGCTCCGCGAGCGCGAAGATCACCGGATCGGAGGGATCGACCACACCCAGCACCGAGCCGCCGAGCACCACGCCGGCGAGTAGCTCGCCCAGTACAGCGGGCTGCCCCATTCTCTGGGCGAGCTCGCCCAACAGCTTCGTGGAGAGCAGGAGCGCGACGAGGGCGATGAGAAGCCCGCCGATCCCGTGACTTTCCACCGGCCCAGTAACGAGTGCCAGCAGCTCCGCCATCAGCGCGCGGCTTCGCCCTCGAGATACGTGTATCCCTCGAGCCCCGCGACGTAGTCGGCGATGTACGAGTTCGCTTCCTGCCGAGAGAGGCCGGGCGCGGCATTGACCTTCCGTCGAAATGTCCCGAGCAGCGTCGAGGCGCCGAACTGCACGTAGTTGAGCACTTCCGTCACCGTGTCGCCGTGCACCAGGTCCGTCACTTCGTATCCGCCCGGCACGAGCGTGATGTGCACGGCGTTCGTGTCTCCGAACAGGTTGTGAAGATCACCAAGTATCTCCTGGTACGCGCCCGTGAGAAATATGCCGAGCACATAATCATCGTCATCGCGCAACGCGTGCAGTTCGAGACTCGGCATGCCATCGCGTTCGCCCACGAAGCGATCGATCTTGCCATCGGAATCGCAGGTGATGTCCTGCAGCGTCCCGCGCCTGAGCGGCTCTTCGTCGAGCCGGTGCACTGGCATGATCGGGAACAACTGATCTATCGCCCAACTGTCCGGCAACGACTGGAACACCGAGAAGTTGCAGAAGTAGCGATCGACCATCTGCGCGTCGAGGTCCTCGATGATGTCCTCGTACGACTCGCGGTCACCGCTCGCGATCCGCGAGATCGCGTTCACGGTTGCGAAGTATATCTGCTCGGCCATCGCCCGCCCGCGCAGCGGAAGCACGCCGCTCCTGAACAGCTCCTGCGCCCGCTCCTTGTCGAAAGTGGCGTCGTGAAACACCTCGCGCACACGCCGGGGCCGGGGAGTGTCACCGTCGAGTTCATGGTAGACCTCCGCCATCTCGTGCAGGATCGCATGGTCGTCATCGGTGAGAACAGGAAGCTGCGGTTCCGCCTGTGACTCGACGTCGATCACCTTGAGCAGCAGGAGCGCGTGATGCGCCGTGAGCGCTCGGCCCGACTCGCTGATGATGTGCGGCATGGGGAGCTCGGCTTCACGACACGCCTCTGCTATGGTGTAGACGACATCGTTCGCGTATTCCTGGAGCGAGTAGTTCACGCTTGCGTTGGATGTCGAGCTCGTGCCGTCGTAGTCAACGCCGAGCCCGCCGCCCACATCCACGTGCGTGATGTCGACTCCAAGCGCCCGCAGTTCGGCGTAGAAGCGCGTGATCTCCTGCAGACCGGCCTTGATCGACCGGATGTCGGTGATCTGCGATCCGAGATGGAAATGGATCAGCTTGAGCACGTCGAGACGGCCGGCGTCGCGCAGGCGTTCGACAAGCTTCACGAGCTGCGCAGTGTTGAGGCCGAACTTCGATTTTTCCCCGCCACTCTGGGCCCAGCGCCCGAAACCGGCCGACGCGAGCTTGATGCGGACGCCCGCCACCGGTACCACGCCCAGCTCGTCGGCCACGCGCAGGAGAACCTCGACCTCCGATAATTGCTCCATGACGATGAACACGCGATGTCCCACCTTCTGCCCCATGAGGGCGAGACGCATGAACTCCTCGTCCTTGTAGCCGTTGCAGACGATGATGTGATCCGTGGATTCCGAGAGTCCGAGCACGGCCTGCAGCTCCGGCTTGCTGCCGCATTCGAGTCCGACGCCATGCCGCTCGCCGGCGGCAACTACCTCTTCGATCACATGCCGCTGCTGGTTGACCTTGATCGGATACACGCAGGTGTAACCGCCGCCATAGCCGAACTCGGCAATCGCCGCGTCGAAGCGCGCGCTCAGCGATTGGATGCGAGAGCGCAGTATGTCGGAGAATCGCAGGAGTACGGGCAACGTGACCCCCTGCTCTTCCAGGTCGCGCGCGAGCTCGAAGAGGTCGAGTTCACGCTCGGGGCGGTCCCTGTCGGGGCGCACGACCACGTGGCCCGCCGAGTTTATGTCGAAATAGCCTGCGCCCCAGCCGCCGACGTTGTACAGACTGCGCGCATCATCGAGCGTCCAGCTCCTGTGCGCGGGCGGGGCGTTCGGCGAGGTCGGGGGACGGGGTGGGTTGGTCGCCGGGCTCCCGGCCGCTGTCGTTGCCATTGGGGACATTCTAGGGGCGCGTGCGCCCCGGGGGAACCGCAGGCTGTCGGCGGCGCAACGAACCGCGAGAGTTGGATCAGGCTACTCCCGCTGTCCCGAGTCGAACGCGAGCGGCGGATCGCCTGTCGCGACGGTCGGCGTCGAATGCGGCGCGGGACTGCCTTCATGGAATGCGTCGAGCGGGCCAGCCAGCCGATAGGCCTCGCGCTCCCAGGGGTGTTCTTCGTAGGGCAGCGCCTGGCTCAGCGCGAGTGCAATCACGTGGGCGACGCCGCCAAGGCTGGCCCACCGGCTCACTTCCTTGCCACCGGGAATCGCTGCCATGAGTACACGCTCGATCGGTTCTCCGATGATGGCGTTCGCGAAGTCGAGCTGCATCACGTGAATGCTTTCGTGGCGGAGCACCTGGCTGCTCGCTGCCCCGCCCTCGTCGCGGCCGAGCAGAATCGCCCCGAGCACCATCTGGCCGCGGGCGAGACCGAAGGGAGTGTCGAAGGCGATCTCGGGGATTCGGAATGCCGGCGCTCCCGTCGACAACGATGCCTCGAGGTCGAACGTCGCATCGGGGCGGGCGACGTAGTACGCGATGGCCGCTGTCTGGGCCAGGTTGACGCGCGTCCGGACTCGATCTGCTCCTGCCGGTGCGAGCTCGATGAGCATCGGCCCGATGTGCAGCGGAAGCAGGAGCGTATCACTCGCAGGCCGTCTGATGATGGCAACACCGATACCCGAGAGCTGGCGACCCACGAGGCCGGACCCCGAGAACTCCTCTGCCGCGACCTGTTTCGCCGCGCTCACCAGGATGCCGCCGCCAAAGCCCGCGAGGAGGGCGGGCTTCACCGGTTCACCGTGCGTCCACGCCCATATGGCAGAGCTGACGCTCCCGATCGCGCCGTTGAGAGCGGCGTTCTCCAAGCGCTCCCCGGTCGTCGGCTGCGCACCGGCGCGTGCTGCAGCCACCGGCGCCGCGCCCTGCGTTAGCGCTGCGACGAGCGCGACATTCCGCGACATACGCCACCATGACCGCGTCACGGGTAGAGCCGCTCGATGTGCCACCCCTCGCCCTCCCTCATCCTCGTGTAGAGATGCCGCTCGTGCAGCCGACCGGGCCGGTTGCGCCAGAACTCCATCTGCTCCGGCGCCAGGCGGAACCCGGACCAGTGTGGCGGACGCGCAACGAGCTTGCCATCGAACCTGCGCGTCAGCTCCACAACCCTCCTCTCGAGATCGCCTTCACGCTCGATCGGCCTGCTCTGAAGCGACGCCCACGCGCCTATCTGGCTCGATCGGGCACGGGTTGCAAAGTACGCATCGGCTTCTTCGGGCGACAGCGGACCCACCGGACCCTCGACGCGAACCTGCACTTCCAGCGGCTGCCAGTGGAAGCAGAGAGCCGCCTTCGGGTGCGCGAGCAGTTCCCTGCCCTTGCGACTCTCGTAATTCGTGTAGAACGCGAAGCCACGTGCGTCCACGCCCTTGAGAAGCAGGATGCGTACCGATGGCTGTCGATCCCTCCCCACCGTTGCGAGCGCGAATGCGGTGGGTTCGGGGATGAGTTCCGCGCCGAGCCCCCTGGCTTGTTCGAGGAGCGCGATGAACCGCCGGATGGGGTCCGCCAGCGGCGGCGAACCGGATTCGTCAGGCGGAGCGGATGTGTCGGTCGTCATCCGATCGCGCGCTTCCGGAAAATGCCGACGGTGAGCGCCACGCCGTCAGGCAGAACGCCGGGCGTGCACGTCGGCATGGCGCGTCGCCGTGAGCCGGCGTGCGAGGCATGCGACAAGTTCGTCCGTGGACAGTGCACGTCGCAGCACCGACGGCGAATGTCCCGTCGCCCAGCGCGCATGTCGGGCGAAGAGGCGCGCGTTGGGGTAGCGCAATCGTCGGGCGGCTTCATCTATGTCGCACCCGTCGTGGCGCAGGTAGTGGTGGCCGCGCTCGACGAGCGCGCTCACGACGAGACGCCTTGCGGACGCGATACCGGCCTGGCCCAGGGCGCGCTCCACGCTGCGCCGGTGCATTCCGGCGGCGCGTGCCAGGTCGTGGACCGTGAAGAAGTCGCGTGGCTGGCGAAAGAGCAGTTCCACGGCCAGAGCGAGCGGTCGCGAGAGGTGCGCGATGCGCGCACGCACGAAGGCGTCGAAGAGCGCCGAGTTCCAGATTCCGCCGGCCACCTTCTCGACGAACGCCCGGAACCGCTTCGGGCCGTCATCGAATCCCTTGAGCACGACGTGGTGCATGCCGGCGCGCGTGAGCTCCACTGTGCCCCGCATCCCCGCGGGTGAGAGGGCGGTGTAGACCACGACCGGCGTATCCGCGTGCATGGCCAGCGTCGCAACGACGTTTGGCAACTCCTGCGGGCCGACTAGCGCTGGATCGAGGACGATGATGTCGAGCGCCTGCCGGTCGAGGATCTCATCGAGGGCGGACCAGGCCGGTATTGGCAGCAGCGCGTTCCGATCTCCGCCGAAGACGGCGCGGAAGGTCAGGAGAAGTGGATCGGACAGCCGGGTTCCGAATCGCATGGCGGGAGAAATTACTCAAACGCCGCAAAAGCGGCAAGGAATGCCGCAAAAGTGGTATTGGCAGCTCCACTGAAGGCAATAGCTTGGGGGGACGTGGGCCGTCGCTGAATACCCGGCGCGGCCCGATACCCCCAAGATTCGAGGTACCACCCATGGCCCGCCGACTCGCTATGCTCGTTGTCACCGCCGCCGCCTTCTCGCTCGCGGCATGCACGAACCCGACGGCCCCGGCCGGAATCAGTGAGGCGCCGAGCGCCCTTGATGCCGGCGTGTACGCGGGAAGCGGGAGCTGAGCATACCGGACAGAGAACGTCGGGGGGTTCCACGAGATGGGCGCACGGCCTGAGCGTATTGCCTGGCACCGGTGGGCTTCGTGAACGTTGGCCCTGCGCGCATAGCAGACTCGCGGAATCGCTCCGATACTCAAACGTCGGACGGCGGTGGCCATGGAATCCCGACTACCTGCATTCACGCGCGAAGCCGGCCCTCTCGGGCATGGGGGATGAGTTGAGGGTGTTCACGAAGTTTCGCCTAGCGCGACGAATGAATGGTGGTCTGGCGAATGAACGTTCGCCGCACGGTAGTCGTGGCTACCGCCGCATCCGACAGCACCCCCTGCTTGTCGTCGTGGTAACTGCAGCCTGCGCGGTCGGTGAGCCATCACCCGCGCAATGGGAGTTAGTCGACGGCACGCTGCTC
>JBOHTO010000067.1:0-1514 GCA_050733695.1 Gemmatimonadaceae bacterium
TGATAGCGGGGCCTTCCGTTGACTAACGGAGTGCGGCCCACGTCTTGATGTCACCTTCATCCTGCCAGAGTCGCCTCCATGCTGGGTGATCGAAGCGACGAGCGAGGAGCAGGTTCGTCATGGCGCGGACTCCTTCGATCACCCACCGATTGCCGGGTGGATCGACGCGGCGATTGACCTCCCTCATGGTTCGTTCCAGCACGCTGGTGGTGTGCTCTGGTCGCGACCTCCCCGGCATGCGCCAAGGTCTCCTCGTCCTGCGGACCGCGCGCCAGGTCGCCAGCTGTGGGGCCGTTCGCCGGAGATGGACCGCGGTGTGATTCCAACCGTGGTCTTCGGCGAACCGAACGGACGCTTCGGCGGCCTCCACACTGGCCCGTCTGCTGGTCGCAGTCATGATCGGGCTCAAGAGGCGATCGATCACCGCATCGCGCTTGGTGATCGGGATCCCGTCCTGCCACAAGCGATGCCAAACATTGTGGTGGACATGGAAGGTGCAGTGCTGGCGAGGCACGCCCGGAGCGGCGCGTTCGAGCATCGAATCAATGGCGGCGTCACCGTCGGTCACGGCGATCGCGGCATCACTACAAGCGTGGACCGCAGGCTCCAACGCCGACCACGGGCGCGCGACGGTCGCGCCGACGAGCTCGATGTGAGCCTTGGGCCTGCGGCCTGATCTATCCCGCCCCATCACGGCGCACGCGATGTTGAGCTCCACACCCCGTGCAGAGAACGCCCTGCGGCCATAGCGAGGCCCGGCGGGAACGCGGGTTCCATCGACGAGCAGGGCCGGCACCTCGACGAGATCGGTGCGCGGGCGGCTTAGGTCACAGCGTCGCCCCGCGGCGCGCACCAATCGCTTGATGGTGCGGATCGACGGTGACGTCCCCGTCTCGATGGCGACATGGTCGGCCGCCTTGGCAAACGATGTCTCGGTCGCAAGGGACGCGGCGCGGCGAGCGAGGCCGGGCGCGAGTCGCATCCCGGGTTCGACTCCGAGCAGTTGCAGCAGCGGAGCAAACCGACGGCCACACCGACAGCCCACCTGAGCGAGGCGAAGCTCGAGGCGGCCCACGCGAGTGAGGAGAACGCGATGCCTGGACCGATAGCCGCGCCTGCGAAACCCTCGGTTGCGTCCGCACGCCGGGCATTGAAACGGTGCTCTACGACCACGCGCTAACGGGTGGCGCCGAGGACCGCACACTCGCTCGACGATCGTCTCCTGATACGACTCCAACACCTGTTGCCACAGCGCTGGCCGAAGCGTCCGATCGGTCTTCAGCGCCGCCGCCTCGAAGCCGAGCAGCTTCCCGTCTTCAGTTTCTAGACCGAGCCGAAGCACGCGGCTAACCTCGATCCGATGGGGCACGGGGTCCTCCTTTAGCCCAAGGGACAGGACTCCGTGCTTCATCTGTTACGGAACGCTGAAAGTCAACGATTTGACCCCGCTATCAGTCGTCTAGGAAGTCACCCAGGTCGTAGAGGACTGGGGGCGCCATGCCGTGGAATACGTG
>JBOHTO010000068.1:0-10060 GCA_050733695.1 Gemmatimonadaceae bacterium
TCGTTGCTGGCTGGGTTCGACGCCGGCCGGATAGCGGCGCTGGCGCGCGCCGCCAGCATCGTGGAGAATCAGCGACCGGGCTTCGAGCGGCTGCTGGCAGCCATGTATCCGCGCATCGGACGCGCACGACGCATCGGCATCACCGGCCCGCCGGGAGCAGGCAAGAGCACACTCACCACGGAACTTGTCCGGCTGCTGCGGACGCGCAATCTCTCGGTCGCCGTCGTCGCCGTCGATCCGACGTCCCCCTTCACAGGGGGCGCGCTGCTCGGTGACCGAATCCGGATGGAGGAGATCGCGCTGGACTCGCGAGTCTTCATCAGGTCGATGGCCACGCGGGGTTCGCTCGGTGGACTGGCCTCGGCCACACGCGACGTGGCCGACGTGGTGGATGCGTTCGGCTTCGACCGCGTCATAGTGGAGACGGTTGGTGTGGGACAGAGCGAACTCGACATCAGGCGCACGGCGGACTCCAGCATCGTCGTGCTGGTACCGGAATCCGGCGACTCGATCCAGACGCTCAAGGCGGGATTGATGGAGATCGCCGACATCTTCGTCGTGAACAAGTCCGACCGACCTGGTGCTGATCGACTCAGGCACGAACTGGAACTGATGCTCGGCCTGCGGGCTGGGAACACGTTTCGAAACGTGCCTGCGCATCACGGCGTCGATATCGACCGGCTGCCGGGAAACCAGGCGCGCGCGGCACGAGTGGCGGCGAGCGCCGGCGACGACACAAGCTGGACGCCGCCGGTGCTGCGAGCTGTCGCCTCGGAAGGGGAGGGAATCGCGGAGATTACGGACGCCTCCGACCGCCACTTTCATTACCTTGAGACGACCGGTGCGCTGACGGAGCGCCGGCGGCAGCGGCTCCGCGAGCGCGTCGTCGAATCGGTGGAACGAACGCTGCGGCGGCGCCTCTGGCAGGACGTCGAAACCACTGCGTGGCTGGACGGCCAACTCGCCGGTCTCGAGGACGGCGATGTGACCCCTTTTGACGTGGCCGCTGCCCTGCTGAAGCGCAGCGCGAACCTAATTGCGAGGGTGAAGACATGACGTCGATGCGTGAGCTCACGGAGTCGGAGCGGGACGGCGAGCATTCGGAGCTCGAACGACTCCGCGCGGAGGTGGCCGAATGGCGTCGCCGTTACGACGCCGGCAGTCTCCGTGAGATCGCCTTCGTCAATTCGGCTCGCGAGGTCCAGCCGCTGTACACGCCGCTCGACCGCGTGCAGGCAGACGAGCCGCTCGGTGCGCCGGGTGCATATCCGTACACGCGCGGTATCCATCCCACGGGTTATCGTGGCCGGCTCTGGACCAAGCGGCAGTTCGCTGGTTTCGGCAGCGCGCGCGACACGAACGAGCGGTACAAGTTCCTCCTCGCGCATGGACAGACGGGACTCTCGGTCGCGTTCGATTTTCCCACGCTCATGGGCTACGACTCGGACCACCCGCGTTCGCTCGGCGAGGTGGGGAAGTGTGGCGTCGCGATTTCCAGTCTCGCCGACATGGAGACGCTCTTTGACGGCATTCCGCTCGACAAGGTGTCGACATCGATGACCATCAACGGCCCGGCGCCCATTCTGTGGGCGTTCTACATCGCGGCGGCCGAACGGAAGGACATCAGCCCGCAGGCACTGCGGGGCACCATACAGAACGACATGCTGAAGGAGTACATGGCGCAGCACGCGTGGGTCTATCCCGTCGAGCCCGCGCTGCGCCTCATTGTCGACTGCTTTGAATGGGGCGTGTCGAACGCGCCGCTGTGGAATACCATCTCGATCTCCGGATACCACATCCGCGAGGCCGGAGCGACCGCGGCGCAGGAATTGGCCTTCACCCTCGCCAACGGCTTCACGTACGTGGAGCGCGGGATCGCGCGTGGTCTCGACGTGGACGACTTTGCCCCACGACTGTCGTTCTTCTGGGACATACACAACGACTTCTTCGAGGAGATCGCCAAGCTTCGCGCATCGCGCCGCATATGGGCGCGGCACATGAAGGAGCGCTACGGAGCACGAGACCCGCGTTCGCTCATGCTTCGATTTCACTCGCAGACGGCCGGCGTGACGCTCACGGCGCAGCAGCCAATGAACAACGTGGTGCGAGTCGCCTACCAGGCGATGGCGGCGGTTCTGGGGGGTACGCAGTCGCTGCACACCAACTCCATGGACGAAACGCTCGCGCTCCCTTCGGAAGAGGCGGTCGAAGTCGCGTTGCGCACACAGCAACTTCTCGCATTCGAGACAGGCGTACCCAACGTCATCGACCCGCTTGGCGGTTCCTTCTACATGGAGACGCTCACCGACGAACTCGAGGCAGAAGCAGAGCGGATGTTCATCGAGATCGACGAGCAGGGCGGCGTCGTGAAGGGTCTCGAGAACGGCTGGTTCCAGCGCAGGATCGCGGAGTCCGCAGCCAGGCAGCAGTGGGAAGTGGAGCAGCACAGGCGAGTGATCGTTGGCGTCAATGAATTCGTCACGGACGATGAGGAGCTCACCATACCGTTGTTGCGCGTGGGAGAGGAGGCCGAGCGGGATCACTGTGCGCGGCTCGCCGAGCTGCGCGCCACGCGCGACCATGCACTGTGCGTACGCCGGCTCGACGCGCTGCGCCAAGCGGCGCGGAGCGACGCCAATCTCTTTCCCTCCATCCTGGACGCGGCGCGCGCCTGGTGCACTCTGTTCGAGATCCGCTCCGCAATGGAGGACGTCTTCGGGGCCTATCGGGAGCCGATCTTCTTCTGACCGCGGGCGACGAGTGGTGGTCATCGCACTTTGACGCGCAGTATCTCCGCGAATATGGACCGCTGTTCGATCCGGCAAGCGACCGGCGCGAGGTCGCGCGCATCCTCGAACTGCTCGGGTTGCCCGCCGGGGCGCGGGTGCTGGACGTACCGTGCGGGCAGGGGCGTCACGCACACCTTCTCGCCGAAGCCGGTCTCCACGTGGACGCGGTCGACGACTCGGCGGACCTGCTCGAGCGCGCGCGACGTTGCGGAATCGGGCGCCGGCTCCGCTACCGGCGCGGCGACATGCGCAGGCTCCCGTGCGCGTGGACCGGTGGCTTCGATGCCGTACTCGATCTCTTCACATCGTTCGGATTCTTACCGGGCCCGCGGATGAACGGCCGACCCGCATTGCCCGGCGCGCGCCAACGGCGGTAAGTTGCAGAGCGCCGTCGTGCATGGCGCGATCCTGCGGGCCCGTGCCTCATGTCCGGCGTCGATGTCCGAGCGCAACCTTCACCCACCAGGGCTGAATGCAGCGACCTATTCGCGTGCTCGTGGCCAAGCCGGGGCTCGATGGTCACGACCGCGGTGCCAAGGTCGTCGCGGCCGCACTCCGCGACGCGGGAATGGAAGTGATCTACACGGGACTGCATCAGACGCCCGAGATGATCGCGAGTGCGGCGGTGCAGGAGGACGTCGACGTGGTCGGCCTGTCGGTACTGAGCGGTGCGCACATGACGCTCTTCCCGCGCGTGCTGGAACTGCTCACCGAACAGGGACGGGACGACATCCTGATCACCGGCGGGGGGATCATTCCCAGGGAGGACATGGACGAGCTCACACGCCGCGGCGTCGGAAAACTCTTCGGCCCCGGCACTCCGACGACGGACCTGATCGGGTACATCAAGGAGTGGTTCGCCGGCCGGCAGCAGCGCGAAGCGTGACGACCCGGCTCGAAACGCTCGGCCGCGAGCTGCGCGAACTCGAGGCGCGGCTCCGGGAGGGCGGTGGCGCGAAGCGAATCGCGAAGCAGCACGCGCAGGGGAAGCTCACCGCGCGCGAACGGGTCGAGCGACTCTGCGATGACGGCACCCGTTTCCTCGAAGTCGGCCTTCTCGTCGCGTACGATCAGTACGACGGACAGGCACCGGCCGCCGGCGTGGTCACGGGCGTTGGCTGTGTCCACGGCCGCGAAGTTGTGATCGTCGCGAACGACGCAACGGTGAAGGCGGGCTCGTGGTGGCCGGAAACGATCCGGAAGATCCTCCGCGCCCAGGAGATCGCGATGCGCTGCCGCATCCCGATCATCTATCTCGTCGACTCGGCGGGGGTGAACCTGCCGTATCAGGGTGGTGTCTTTCCCGGGCAGTACGGCGCGAGCAGGATCTTCTACTACAACTCGATCATGCGCCGCTACCTGCACGTGCCCCAGCTCGCCGCCGTCATGGGGCAATGTATCGCGGGTGGTGCGTATCTGCCGGCGCTCTCGGACGTGATCGTGATGGTGAAGGGTACATCGTTCATGGGGCTCGGCGGGCCGAATCTCGTGAAGGGTGCCACGGGTCAGGTGATCGATGCCGAAACGCTGGGCGGCGCCGAGACGCACACGCGCATCAGCGGTGTGGCGCACTACGCGGCCGACGATGATGCCGATTGCCTCGATCGACTGCGTGCCCTGATCCACCGGCTTCCGCCCCCGGTGCCGGTGGGTACTGCAGAAAACGCCCGGGCAACCACGCGTGAAGGAGATGCCTCCGCGCTGGCCGATTTGCTGCCGAACGATCACCGGATGTCATACGACATGCACGCAGTGCTGGCCGCCGTCGTGGACGACGGCGCTATCGATGAGTTCCAGTCGCAGCTCGCGCGCGAGATGATATGCGGCGATGCACACATTCTTGGAATCCCGGTCGGCGTGATCGCGAACCAGCGCGGACTCATTCGGGGACGGACTGGCGAGAAGCCGCGATTCGGCGGTATCGTCTACGCCGAGAGCGCGGAGAAGGTCGCCTACTTCATAGAGCGCTGCGATCGGCAGCGCATACCACTGCTGTTCGTCCAGGACGTATCGGGCTTCATGGTCGGACCCGAGGCCGAGCACGAGGGAATCATCCGGGCCGGTGCGCGGTTTGTGGAGGCGATGGCCACGGCGCGCGTGCCGAAGATCGTGCTCACCGTGAACCACGCGTCCGGCGCCGGCTACTACGCGATGGCGGGGCAGGGGTTCGATCCCGATTTCATCTTCAGTTGGCCTACGGGACGCATGGCTGTGATGGAAGGCGAAGCCGCGGTGCAGGCCGTGCACGGCTCTGCCATCGATGCGGCGAAGGCGTCGGGGCACGACGTATGGCCCGACGTTCAGGCATCGATGGACGAGATGCGCGCCGACTACGAGCATCAGCTCGACGCACGTTACGCCGGCGCGCGCGGTTACGTCGACGCGATCGTCTATCCCGAGGAGACGCGCGATGTGCTCGCGATGGCCTTGCGTGCTTCGCTGCAGAACAGGGGCGCGCATCTGGGGCCCTTCGTGCTCCCCACGGCGTGCGGCGAATCATGACGAAGGTCATCCGCGTCGCGTCCGGGCAGGGCTTCTGGGGCGATTCCCTCGACGCGCCCAGGCGCCAGGTGGAAGGTGGTCCGATCGACTATCTGATGCTCGACTACCTGGCAGAGGTCACCATGTCCATCCTGCAGAAGCAGCGGGAGCGGAACCCGGAGATGGGGTACGCGCGCGACTTCATCGGCGCGATGGAGAGCGTGCTGCCGGCGGTCGCCGAACGCGGAGTCAAGGTGATCGCGAACGCGGGCGGGGTGAATCCGCCGGCGTGCGCGGCGGCCGTTCGCGATGCGGCGGGTCGCAGCGGCTCGGCAGGCGCGCTGCGCATAGGCGTCGTTACGGGTGACGATCTGCTCTCGCGGCTCGATGAGCTGGTCGCCGCGGGCCATGCGCTGGAGAACATGGACACGGGGGAGCCACTCGCGTCGGTGCGCGACCGGGTGCTGTCGGCGAACGCCTATCTCGGATCCGCGCCCATGGTCGAGGCGCTGCAGGGCGGCGCGAACGTCGTGATCACGGGACGGTCGACGGACACGGCGCTCACGATGGCGCCGCTGCGGCACGAGTTCGGCTGGGGCGCGTCGGACTGGAACCGACTGGCCGCAGGCATAGTGGCGGGGCATATCATCGAGTGCGGCGCGCAGTGCTCCGGTGGGAACTGCCTGCATCGCTGGCGCGAGATCCCCGATCTGGCCAACATCGGCTATCCGATCGTCGAGGCCGCTGCCGACGGCTCCTTCGTCGTCACCAAGCATCCCGGTACCGGCGGGCGCATCGACACGCACACGATCGCGGAGCAGCTCGTGTACGAGATGGGTGATCCGCGCAGCTACATCACGCCGGACGTCATCGCCGACTTCACAACCATCCGCCTCGAGGATGCGGGCACGGATCGGGTGCGCGTATTCGGGATCACCGGCGCAGCCGCGACAGATCGGCTCAAGGTCTCGATATCCTATCGCGCAGGCTACAAGGCGGTTGGCACCCTGGTGTACTCCTGGCCCGACGCCATCGACAAGGCGCGGCTCGCGGATCGCGTACTGCGCGAACGGCTTGACCGACTCGGCCTCCGCTTCGACGAGATCCTCACGGAGCTTGTCGGCGTCTCGGCGACGCACGGCCCGCTCGTGGGTGAGGAGCACGATGTTCCCGAGGTACAGCTCCGCGTCGGTGTGCGGGGCGACGACCGTGCAGCCGTCGAGCGATTCACGCGCGAGATCGCGCCACTCGTTCTCAACGGCCCACCGAGTGTCACCGGCTTCGCAGGCGGCCGGCCGAAGGTGGAGGAGATCGTGGCGTACTGGCCGGCGCTCATCGACAGGAGCGTCGTGACACCGGGTGTGACGGTGCTCGCGTGAACGTGCGGCTGCTGGATATCGCGCACGCGCGATCGGGCGACAAGGGAGACACTGCCAACGTTGGGCTCATCGCGCTCAGGGACGACTGGTACCCGTTGCTCGAGCGCGAAGTGACGCGCGAGCGAGTGGCTCGGCATTTCAGCGGAATGATCACGGGCGACGTGGAGCGTTTCGAGCTTCCCAATCTGTGCGCGCTCAATTTCCTCCTGCACGGGGCGCTGGGGGGTGGCGGAACACTTTCGCTCAAGACCGACGCGCAGGGCAAGGTGTACTCGACGGCGTTGCTGAGGATGACGGTCGACGTTCTGGATGAGGAGGCGCGACGCCTCTCGCTTCCGGGAGTGGACACGTGAGCAGCGTCCGCATCTCGCGCGACGGGGCCATTGGGCGCCTCACGCTCGCGCGCCCGGCGAAGCGCAACGCCCTGGACCGCGCAATGGCGGACGACCTCCACGCCGCGCTGCAGGAGATGGACGCGAACGAGAGCGTACGCGCGGTCTCGCTCGCCGGCGACGGTCCGGACTTCTGCGCGGGCGCCGATCTCGCCGCGCTGGAGCAGATGCTGGACGCCGGACCCGAAGTGCATCGCGAGGACGCCACCGCGCTGGGGGGCGTCTTCCTGCAGATTCGCGCAATGAGCAAGCCGGTGGTCGCGCTTGTCACCGGACGTGCGCTCGCGGGCGGCGCCGGCCTCGCGACCGCGTGCGACATCGTGCTCGCGCATGAGGCCGCGCGGTTCGGTTATCCGGAGGTGAAGGTCGGCTTTGTTCCGGCTATGGTGCTGACCATGCTGCGGCGGTGCGTGGGGGAGAAGCACGCTTTCGACCTCGTGGCCACGGGCCGCACCATCGACGCGCGCGAGGCGGAGCGTATCGGTCTCGTGAGCCGGGTGTTCGCTGCCGAGAGCTTCGAGAGCGACTGCGAAGCCGTGGTCGAGGGACTGTCGCGATCGCCGACCATGGCACTCGCGATGACCAAGCGGCTCTTCTATGATCTCGATTCCATGCCATTCGCGCAGGGCGTCGCACTCGGCGTGACGACCAACGCTGCTGCGCGCGCCACCGCGGATTTCCGCGACGGAGTGCGGCGCTTCGTCGCGCGGCCGCGCGTGGAGAACGAGCGATGACGAAGCTCACTGCGATCAAGCTGACCGTCGCCGCTGTCGGTCTCGGCGTCTGGTTCTACGGCCTCCAGACGGATGACAGCACGATGCGGTGGGTGGGCGTCGGCCTGCTTGCAGCGGCGGTGCTGTTGCGGTTCATCAAGGATCCGGAGCGGAAGTCGCGGGAGGGAGGGAGCGACGGATAGCTGTAGCTCCGAGCGATCGGGAGGGTGCGGCGCAGGTCGCCGGCGCAGCGCACCGCTCAGCGCGAGCCGCTCAGGGTGCGCCGCTCAGGGTGCGCCGCTCAGGGGTGCGCCGCTCAGCGCAGGCCCGTGGTTACGACCGTGTCGCCCCAGGACGTGATGTCCCTATCCTCGCCGCCGCCGCCGGGCGCAGCGTCCCTGCCCAGCGTGAAGAGGTCGTACGCTCCGGGATTCACCGTGCCCGGCGACATGTAGACATAGGGCCGCTCCCATGAGTCGAGCGGCACGATTCGGCGCAGGTAGGGACCGCGCCATCCGCGGGGAATGTCACCCGTGGTCGGCATGGTCCGGAGCGCCGAAAGGCCTTGTTCGGTGGTCGGATAGTCCCCGGTGTGAAGACGGTAGCTGTCGAGTGCGAGGCCGAGCATCTCGATCTGGCTGCGCGCGGCCTGTGTCTTCGCATCGCTCGTGTTGCTCAGGATCTCGGGTGCGACGAGGCCGGCGAGGATCGCGATGATGGCGATCACGACGAGGAGTTCGAGGAGGGTGAAGGCCGAGCGATGGTAGCGCCGGAAGCGCGAGGCGGTTGGCGCGGCCGCTGGCATTGCTCGACCTCGCATGGTCCCCGTGGGCCTGCTGCGTGGCGTTGTTCCCGGGATTGATCTCATGGGCTCCTCCATGCTCCATAGTGTGGAGTGGTGAGAGTCAGATTTCAACTGAGGCAGGACACTTGCGGCTGGCTTCACCGATAATCTGGAGGCGGTTCACCATCCAGACCTGGGTGCGCTCGTCGCCATCGAATGACTCGCGCGTTGCCGGACGATAGCGCTCGATATCACGGGATCGCATCGGCGATGTCGAGGAGACAGGCGCGATCGGACCGCATGGCCTCGCAGGACCGTCAGAGCGGAACGGCTTCGCGAAGAACCTGCGCGCGCATTCGAGGACGCAGGCCGCGTTCGGTCACGATGTCGACACGGCAGCGGAGGAGATCCTGGAGATCCATCAGCAATCCACCGAGATCGAATAGGCTGCGACCGGGGCTCATCTGCACGAGGAAGTCGATATCGCTGGCGTCATCGGCCTCGCCGCGCGCGACAGATCCGAACACGCGCACGTCGATCGCGCCGTACTTTGCGGCCAGCCGGAGAACTTGGGAACGGTGCTCCTGGAGCAGGGTGCCAGGGCTCATCGATCATGTCCAAGCGAGGGCTTCATCTCTCCATCCAGAGAAAATACCGCTTCCCGACAAGCACCGGTAATCCGGGCGTAGCAGGTGTTCACCCGTGCGGATGATGGTCAGGCGGGAATGAAACTTACCGGGTTCCACCCCGGCGTGTGTGCCGGGGCGGTGGATTAGCCCCGGCGGCCTCAAGGGGTCCTTGCATCACGTTGTGCGATCGGTGAACCGTCCATCGTCTTGATGTGGGGCGTCAAATGGGTCAGGAATCAGGGCCGGCACACAGGCTCACACATGGAGAACGACTCGAGCTTCAGCAACGCTTCGGTCGATGATGCGAGTTTTCGAGGCCTGGGGGTAGGGTGCGCGTGTGAGCCTCACGCCACGGCGACGTGCAGCCGTCCGCGCTTACGTGACCGGGGCGCAGGCCTGACGACGATCTCGACATCCCGCCCCAGGGCGGTCAGGAAGTCGATGAGGCGGTGCGTCGAGAAGCCGGCCAGGCGGCCGTGGAGGATGTGAGACACCTTGGGCTGATCGATCCCCATGATCGTCGCCGCCCGGCGCTGGGTGAGCCCGCGCGCCCGGATGACGTCGTTGATCAGCGAGGCGAGCTGTGCCTTCGCGAGCCGCTCTTCGGGGCTGGGCAGGCCCAGATCGGCGAAGACGTTGCCGCTGTCCCGCGTCACCGGGATGGCATCGATACGTTTCTGGCGCGCCGATCGCGTAGCACGAGTCGCCATCAGTCGATCCTCGGTTCGTAGTGGGCCGCGTAATGCGCCTTCGCGCGTTGCCAGTGGTCGGCGATCAGGGCGAGGTCGCGCTTCGGCGTCGCGATCCCGTGAGTGACTTCTTCTGGAAGACGTGCAGCACGTGACCGTGCGGGCGAGCTTCACGGTGTAGACCGCGCGATAGGTGTCGCCATC
>JBOHTO010000069.1:0-10202 GCA_050733695.1 Gemmatimonadaceae bacterium
CCCGACACCCCGACACCCCGTCGCCCCGTCGCCCCGTCGCCCCGTCGCGGGGCAGCCGGTGGGCTATTCCCCGAGCCGGATCAGCCCCTCGGCGGTCACGCCTTCGGCCTCGCCCTGGAAGTTCACCACGATCCTGTGCCGCAGCACCGGCAACGCCACTGCGCGCACATCGTCGATATCCGGCACCGGCCGCCCATCCATCGCCGCACGTGCCTTCGCCCCCAGAACGAGATACTGTGACGCGCGCGGCCCGGCGCCCCAGCTCACGAAGCGCTTCACCTCCGTGCCAGCCTCACCAGCGTCGGGTCGCGTCGAGCGCGCAAGCGCCACTGCGTAGCGCACGACAGTCGGCGGCGCGGGCAGACGGCGCACCAGATGCTGCAGCGCGACGAGCTGCGACGCATCCAGCACATGCGCAATTTCGACCGCAGTATCACCCGTGGTTTCGGCGACTACGCGCTCCTCCTCGTCGCGCGAGGGATAGTCCACGCGCAGCTCGAACATGAACCGGTCGAGCTGCGCCTCGGGGAGCGGATACGTTCCCTCCTGCTCGATCGGGTTCTGCGTCGCGAGAACAAAGAACGGCTCGTCCAGCACGTGCGTCTGCCCCGCCGCCGTCACCGCGTGCTCCTGCATCGCCTGCAGCAGCGCTGCCTGCGTCTTGGGCGGCGCACGGTTGATCTCGTCGGCCAGCACCACGTTCGCGAAGATGGGCCCGCGCGCGAACTTGAAGATGCGCCGCCCAGTCGCATGTTCCTCCTCCAGGATCTCCGTCCCCGTGATGTCACTCGGCATCAGGTCGGGCGTGAACTGCACACGCGAGAACGAGAGCGCCAGCGCCTCGGACACCGTGTGCACCAGCAGTGTCTTCGCGAGCCCGGGCACACCGACCAGCAGCGCGTGTCCGCCCGCCAGCAGCGCAGCCACGAGATTGTCCACTATCTCGTGCTGGCCGACTATCCTCCGCCCGATCTGATCCACGAGCGCGGTGCGCGCACGCGCGAGCTGCTCCAGCAGCTCGATGTCACCTCCGTCATGACGCCCCGCTGCCGCGGACGCTGCCGACCCCGCCCGGTCGGGAAGTGACACAGCGTCGAGGGCCCCTTCGTCTCGTCCGGCGACCCGTCTCAACTTCCGCCCACGTCGAACACGGTCGTCACGCCAGTCATTCCAGTGAGCGCGAGCACCGCCAGCCGACTCCCCGCCGCATTATTGCTGGCGTACGGGACCGCCGTCGAGCTCTCGAATACGAAGCCCACGCTGAACGGAGTCACTCTGCATGTGACGCCAACAGGAATCTGCCCGCCGCATACGGTGTCCGGGTTCTCCGTACGGCGGGCGTCCTGCGCTCCGGTGAGGGCGATCCACGTCGCATTGGGCGGTAGCAGAATCCCGCCAAACGTGCTGCCCGATTCGTACTCTCCCAGATTGGTCGTTCCGAGAGTGTAGATGAGTTCCGTGCTGTCCTGCCAGACGACCGCGCCGACGAACGCGATGTCGCCTCTGGTCGGATGGTTCCGGATGCTCACCTGCAGGCCGATGGCACTGAAGGACTCGCCTTCTGCAGCACCGACAGCGGGCGCTCGCGTTATCTCCACGGGCGTCGACTCCGCGGCGAGATCCAGGGAGTTCGCCGCGAAGTGCAACGCAAACGCGGCATCGGCGAACCCCGCGAGCTCGAGCGAGTCGGCGGTCGCATGGTACCTCTCAACCAGCGCGTTTCTCAGCACCGGCGGGATCGCCTCCCTGACCAGGGCCGGCTCCGTGGGCCCGTCGTCGCATGCGACCGACAGGGCGGCGAACAGCATCGCTGTCGCCGCCGCAATTCTCCTCGATGCCATGCTCTCAGTCTCCCGTGCCTTCGCCCATGTTTGCCGGCGCGAGCGAGCGTGCCGGCTCAGCGTAACATGACCCGTGACGGTGGGAAAGAGAATAGCGCTTGATGGGGAACCGGGGAACCGGGGGACCGCGACGCGCGCTCTGCAGCCGCAGGGACTACGGCAGTGTGAAGTCGACCCGCGTCTCGATCGGGTGATCCGTGCTGCGCAGTGTCGCCACCGCCGTGTAGCTCCCAGGCGGACGAACGCCGGCGGTCCACTCCTCCGTGTATGTGACGGTCTCTCCATCATTCAGGAGATGCGTCTTCAGCGCCTGCGTGAACATGCGGCCTTCGCTCCAGCGCCATATCTCGCGGCCCACGGGATCCAGAACAAGAAACTCGTGCGTCTGGCCGCTCGGAAAACGCAGCTCGAGCTGACCGCCGCTCCTGTTCGTGACGTGCAGCGCGAGATCGATCTTCCCTTCGCGCGCGACATTGACGCGCAGCGACGATGCAAGCTGTCCCGACGGATCTTCGGTGCGCACGGACTCGGAGCTGGATGATTCGGATGTAGCGGAGCGGGGGCCGCAGGCCAACGCGGTGGCGGCCACGATGAGGGGAACTGTGAGACGAAGCTTCATTGATTGCGGGCGGTGCCGGGCGGCCGGGCGGTGCCAGGGCGGTGCGCTGAAGGGCGGGGACGGGGCGTTTCCGGCCGCCGGTTCGCGCCGGATGACGTCCTGTCCCATGGATGCTACGTCAGACTGGCCGATGTTATCACCGCAGCGACGCCCAGTCAAGGTCGTACGTCACTGTAAGTCGCATCCGGACTGGCACTTGGCCTCGTCGGTCCGGCTCCCTGATCTTCGGCTCATCTTCGGCCAGCGAGCTTGCGAAAAATTTCACAAGCTCCTACATTTCCGCGCGATGACCGGGCGATCAGGCGGCGGCGGCAGGCGCGACGCAGGCGATCCGCGCGACCCGTTCGGATACCGCAACACCGGCAGGATCGGGGTGGGGGAGAGCGATGGTGAGGCCGATGGCGCCGCGTCGTTCGCCGGGCTCGGGCTCCAGTTCGCGGCGGCCATCGTTCTCTTCATGTTCCTTGGAAAATGGGCGGATGAGGGGCTCGGCACTTCGCCCTGGCTGCTGATACTCGGTGTCTTCGTGGGGGCGGGAGGCGGCTTCTACGCGATCTATCGACGCCTCATCACCGAACAGGCCCGTGAGGAAGCCCGCCGGGCTCAAGGGTCGGGAGACGGCGGGCGGAGACGCGGCGGTTGAAGGCGATCGCGCTCTTCATGGCCGGTTCGGTGGTACTGATGGCGGTGGCAGGATTGCTGCTCGCGCTGGTCTTCAGGGGCGATGCGGCGCGCAATGCCCTGATGGTAAGCGCAGGCATCGCCCTGGTCGTGCAGCTCGCGACGTTCAGCATCGTCCGGCTCGCGGCGCGGGAGAACGTGATCGCGGGCTGGGCACTGGGGGCGCTGCTGCGGATGCTGGTGCTCGCAGTCTACGGCCTCGTGGTAGTGAAAGCGGCAGGACTCGATCCGGTGCCTGCACTGGTATCGATGGCCCTTTTTCTCTTCGTCACGACTCTGCTCGAACCCGTGCTTCTCAGGTCATGAACGTGCGCTCGACCGGAATCGCAGCGCCCAGCGCCATCTCCGCGACCCTCGCAATCGCTGCGTCTGCCGTGTTGCTGCTGGCCGCGCCTGCCTTCCCGGCATTCTCCACGCCGCTCCTGACGCAGGAGCATGGCGAGATCTCCAGGGCCGCCGTCCAGGGGGGCGACGCCGAGCATGGCGCGGTGGATATCATCATGCCGCACATCACGGACGGGTCGCACATGGAGGTGCCCTGGCCGGTGCCGCCCTTCTACAGGGAGGTGCACCTCCCGGAGTGGGAACCGATCCACATTGGTGGCATCGCGATCGATCTCTCGCCCAGCAAACACGTCGTGATGCTGATCATCGCGGCCCTCCTCTGCCTCGGCACGCTGGTGACGGCGGCCGTAGCGCACAGGCGGCATCACCACGCTATCGGGACGCCAAAGGGATTCGCCGCCGGAATCGAGTCGATGGTGCTGTACCTCCGCAACGAGGTCGTGATCCCCAACGTCGGGCCGGATGGCGATCGCTACGTGCCATTCGCTCTCACGCTCTTCTTCTTCATCCTCTACGCGAATCTGCTCGGGCTCATCCCCTACGGCTCGACCGCCACCGGCAACATATCCGTCACCGCGACGCTCGCCATCCTCAGCTTCGTCATGATCGAGATCGCGGGAATGCGGTCGCTGGGCAAGGCGTACATCGGCACGATCATCTACTGGCCGCACGACGTCCACATCGCCATGCGGATTCCGCTCAGTTTCATCATGACGCCGGTCGAGATCATCGGGAAGTTCACCAAGCCGTTCGCACTCACCATACGACTGTTCGCCAACATGATAGCGGGGCACGTGATCGTGCTCGCGCTCATAGGCCTGATCTTCACCTTCCAGAGCTGGGTCGTTGCGCCGTTGCCGTTCATCATGGCGCTCGCGATCATGCTGCTGGAAGTGCTGGTAGCGTTCATCCAGGCATTCATATTCGCGCTGCTGAGCTGCGTCTTCATTGGCCAGATTCGGACGGCGCACCACTGAGTCATGCAATCGCTGGCACGACGCGGAGTGAGGGCTCCAATCCGCGCCGTCGTACCCGGCCGAGTGACCGGGGAAGTTCGCTGAGGCCCGGGCCTCGCAGGCGGACAGCGCGCCGCCATGGGCGCGGAGCAGCACTGTTCACGCACGATCTCTGGAGAACGAAATGAACATGGTCTACTCGCTGCTGCAGGGTGCGGCGGCATACAGCCAGGACTATGCAGGAGCCTGGGGTCTCATGGGAGCCGGGATCGGCGCGGGCATCGCCGTCATCGGTACGGGCCTCGGCATCGGCCGGATCGGCGGTTCCGCGATGGAGGGGATGGCGCGGCAGCCGGAGATGGCGAACAAGATTCAGACCGGCGCGCTCATTCTCGCGGCCCTCATCGAAGGCGCCGCGCTCTTTGCGATCGTCGTCACGCTGCTCATCTCTCTCAAGTTCTATTAAGACGATCGATCGAGGGAGGACACCCGGGCGTCCTTCCTCGCCATCGCTCGCTTCGGACCAGTCTGGCGGATCTCACACATGCGCACCATGACATTCACGCTCGCGACTCTCCTTCTCGCCGCCCTCCCGGCCATGCTCCTCGCGCAGGAGGAAAGTGGCGGCGGCGGTGGCAGCTCCAGTCTCATGACGCCCGACGGAGGGCTCATGATCTGGACTCTGCTCATCTTCATAGCGCTCTGGATACTGCTCTCGAAGTACGCATTCGGCCCGATCACGGCTGCGGTGGAGGCGCGCGAGCAGGCGCTGCGCGACGCGCTCGCGCACGCAACGCGCGACCGGGAGGAAGCGGCGCGTGTGCTCGAGAAGAACCGCGAGCAGATCGAGGGCGCCCGCACCGAGGCCAACCGGCTGATCGCCGAGGGGCGCAGCGTGGGCGAGAAGATGCAGGCGGAAATGCTGGAGGAGACGCGTGTGCAGCAGCAGGCGATGCTGGAGCGCGCGCGTCGCGACATCGACACGGAGAAGGAGAAGGCGATCTCGCAACTCAGGCGCGAAGCGGTGGACCTCGCAATCGCGGGCGCGAGCCGCGTAATCGAGGAGAATCTCGACGGCGACGCCAACCGCCGGATCGTGGAGAGCTTTCTCTCCGATATCGCGCGTGGCAAGCCGGCAGGCGAGGCGGGTGGGGGTGGGGCGGGAAGTGAGAAGCGCGGAGCGCGGGCGGCTCGCTGATGCGAAGCGATACGATCGCCCGCAACTACGCGGAAGTACTGCTCGCCCTGGCCGGCAAGGCCGGGGATCTCGAGGGGTGGGGACGCATGATCCGCGACGTGGCGGATGCCGTCGAGCAGGACCAGCGACTGCATCGCTTTCTGGATTCACCCAGGGTGAGCGCCGATGCCAAGGCGGCGATCATCATCGCCGCGTTCGAGAAGCGGATGCCGCGCCCGTTCGTGCGCTTTCTCGAAACGCTGGTGCGCAACCGCAGGCAGATGCTGCTCGCGGAGATCGCGCAGGAGTATCAGGCGCTGGTCGATGAGACGCAGAACCGTGTGCGTGCACGCGTCACGCTCGCCGCCGAGCCGGATAGCAGGGAGCGCGACCGCATCGCGGCCCAGCTCACCGAGGCGCTCGGCATGGAAGTCGTGCCGACGATCTTCGTGAACCCGCGTATACTTGGGGGCGTGGTCGTCCGAGTGGGCGACACCGTGATGGACGGCTCCGTCGTCAGACGTCTGGCGATGCTTCGGAATCGCATGCTGTACGGCGGACTTCCGGCACCGGCGCGATGACCCGCGCGGGAGCATCGTCCGGAGACTGACGCACTCCTTCACCCGACACCCGTTCCGCTGATGCTCCCCTGTTCGCCGATCATCGCGCTTCTCCTCGGGCTGCCGCAGCAGACCGCGCCGACGACGCCCGCTTCGGGCGATACGATCGGATACTGGCAGCAGCACGTCGACTATCGGATCGCGGGGACTCTCGACGAGGAGCGCGGAGTGCTCGAGGCACGCGCACAGCTCGCCTACGCGAACAACTCGCCGGATACGCTGCGCGTGTTCTACGTGCATCAGTATCTCAACGCGTTCCGTCCGGGTTCGAAGTGGAGCGCGGCGGACGAGCGCGAGGGGCGCGTGCGCTTCCAGCATCTCGTGGATCCGGATTTCGCGTACGAGCGCTTCACCGCGACGCCGACATTCGATGGTGTCCCGGTGGCGCCCGAGTACCCCGGTGCGCCGGACAGCACCGTCGCGCTGTTCGTGCTCCCGCAGCCGCTGCCGCCGGGCGACACGCTGCACGCGGCGTTCGAGTGGGAGGCACGGCCGTCGACGTTGCCGCGCAGGCAGGCTCGGCGCGGCCGCAGCTTCGACTTCGCTCAGTGGTACCCCAAGGTGGCGGTGTACGACCGCCTGGGCTGGCGCCAGAATCCGCTCGTGCCGGCGGGCGAGCTGTACGGCGAGTTCGGCAGCTACGACGTGACGCTGGCTGTGCGCGACGACCAGGTGCTCGGCGCTACCGGTGTTCTGGTGCAGGGGGACGCGGGTTGGCGCGGCGCGCTGCGCGGCGGCGAAGTGTTCACGGCGACGGGCGCATACGGCGAACTCGCGCCGGGGCTGGACGTGGATGTTCCGGCCGGATACAAGCGCGTTCGCTTTCATGCGGAGAACGTGCACCACTACGCGTGGTCAACATCGCCCGACTACATGTACGAGGGAACTGTCTACGTGCGGCCCGCTGCGACGCTCCGACATACGCCCTTCGTCGTCTTCGACAGCGTGCCGGTGCACGTGCTGTACAGGCCGGGGGATGAGGAATCGTGGGGCAACGGCGTCGCGGTCGAGCGCACGATCCTCGCGCTGCGCTGGCTGGAGTTGCTGTACGGGCCGTATGCGTACCCGCAGATCACCAACCTGCATCGCATCGAGGGTGGCGGCACCGAGTTTCCCATGGTCATCATGGACGGCTCCGCGTCGCAGGGGCTCATTCTCCACGAGCTGGGCCACGTATTCACCTACGGCATACTCGGCAACAACGAGTGGCGCTCGGGCTGGCTGGACGAGGGGATCACGTCGTACCAGACGGCGATGGCGGGTGCGAGCACACCGCAGGATACCGCATCCGATCAGGGTGAACCGCAGCAGCGGGAAGGCTACCGTGCGCATGCAGTGCTTCCCACGGGGAGCGAGGCCGGCCAGATCGAACAGTATCGTCTCGACATGATCGGGCGCGCCGAGCCGATCGGTACGGCGGCGCACGAGTTCAACGAGTTCGGCATCTATGGCGCCATGATCTACTCGCGCGCGGAGACGATGTACGGACAGTTGCGCGATGTGATGGGCGACGAGGCATTTCGCAAGTTTCTTTCCGACTACTACCACATGTGGGCGCTGAGACATGTGGACGAGCGCGCGATACGCGCGGCCGCCGAGCGCGTGCACGGCGAACCGCTGGACTGGTTCTTCCGGCAGTGGGTGCACGAGACCGGGCTGATCGACTACGGCCTGGCGGACGTGGACGTGGAGCGCGCGGAGACCGGCTGGGTCACGCGCGCGCAGGTGGTGAAGCTTGGGGAGTATGAGCATCCCATGCCGGTGGGCGTGCGCACGGAGCGCGGGTGGACCGTCGTGCGCGCCGAACCATTCGCGAGCCGGCAGACGGTGAGCATCCGCACCGGCGAGCAGCCGCTCGAGGTTGCCCTCGATCCCTTCAGCACAACCGAGGACTGGGATCGCCGCAACGACTCGCGTCCTGGGGCACTGGGCGGTTCGGGCCCGCGCATTGTTTTCGACTGGCCGTTTCTGGAGCAGTGGAGTCGCGACCGCAACGTGATCGAGCTCGGGCCCGTCGCGTGGTACAGCGGCCCGGGCGGGCTCACGCTCGGCGCCACGGTGAACACGGGCTATCAGGGCTGGCTGGACGAGTGGGAACTGGGCTTCGCAGTAACGACGCGTGCGCCCGACGCGGCCGAGGATGCGTCGTTCGGCGGTGACAGGATTCAGGCGTGGGCAACGGTGGAGAACCCGCGCATTCTGCCGCGCTCCGGTCCCGCCGTAGGCCTGTCGCTCGGCTTCTGGCTGCTCGACGGGATCGCGCGCGCGAGCGTCGAGAAGCGGTGGGATCACGACAGGTTCGTCTATTCCGCTGGCCGGGAGCTCGCGACCAGGGTCGGGATCGATATCGCGTATCCGTTTTCACGGGAGTTCGTGCCGGAGTTGTGGGGGAACGACTGGACCATCGAGCCGAACTTCGGAGTGCGCTGGCGCAACGGCAGGGGAGGGAGAGGTGGGGGGGTCGAGCGGTCCGCGATGCTGCGTGCGAGCGCCGGTTTGAGCGGTGAGACGTTGGGCTCATTGGAGGGCGTGTACGCGCGTGGCGAAGCTGCGCTGTCACAGCTTACTCGAATGCATGAAGATGACTTCGTGGTCTTTCTTCGCGGTTACGCCGGCTGGTCCGGCAGCGCGCCGGTGCGCCGGCACATCTTTGCCTCGGCGCAATCGCCGGACGAGACGTTCGCGAACCACCTTTACCGTCCGCGCGAAGCGGTGCTCAAGCAGGATGGCGTGAACTTCGTACCGCTGGGTGGTGCCGGATTGCGCGGCTACTCACCGCGGCTCGAGGCCAACGCGCTGGTCGCGCTGAACGCCGAGGCGGCATACCGGATCCTGGAGATGGCATCGACGCCGCGCCCGCTCGCGCTGTGGGCGAGTGTGTTCGCGGATGGCGGAGTGCTTTTCAATCCGGACGTGAGTTTCCCTGCTGACCCCGGCTTGCCGCCCGCCGAGCCGCGGTTCTTCGATCGCGACGAGACCCTTGTGGACGCCGGGCTGGGCGTGTCGCTGCGCGGGCGGCTGTTCGACCGTGACGTGACGCTGCGCGTGGATTTCCCGCTCTACGTGCGCGAGCCGGGGCTCGCTGTCGACGGCCGGGAGGATCCGGTCGACTTCAGGTGGACGTTCTCGTTCAGCGATCTGTGGTGAGTTGAGGCGGGCTCGAGCCCGAGGGGCCAGTGTCTGGCGCTGGCCGCGCTTGCTGGGTGCGCAACGTCGTCGGGCTGCGAAATGCTTGCATTCCCTGCTCGGCGCGCGCATCCTTATCCCACTTCCATGTCCCGCTCGTTCATCCTTCGGTCTCTCGCGTGCACGGCACTTGCCGGCATCCTGAGCGGTTGTAACGAGCTCGGGCCCGATCCCCGCGAGTGGTTGACGCTCTACGTTGCTCCGGTCACGGTTGACTGCGTGGGAGTTGCGCCGCAGCGGTGTCTCCTGGTCAAGGAGCACCCGAACCAGGAATGGAGCTACTTCTACGGCACCATCGCCGGCTTCACATACGAACCAGGATACAGCTACACACTGTGGGTTGAGCGGCGCCACATCCGCAACCCGCCGGCGGACGGCTCCAGCTCCGAGTACCGGCTGCTGCGCATCCTTGCGCGGGACGCTGCTCCATCGATCTGGGCACCAGTACTCATCACGGACGATCCGAGTGACGACCCAGGCCCAACTCCCGGAAGATGATGCCTGAAGTGGAGGTGGCGAGCGCCGGAGCTTGCCACCCGCGCGCTCAACACGCTCATCGTCGACCGACACGACTGGTACGCGGTCAGGCGTCCTCACGGGCGAAACTCCGATAGGCTTCTTGTCTCGCGATCGGACACACTGACCCACGCGACGGTTGCGCGACACTTCGAAGGGCGGGAGGTACATCGCCTGCTGGTAGTCAGCGGATACGCCGTCATACCGTCATACCACGCGGCCGGCGGGAACGCCTGGCTCGGCTTCACCTGCCATTGACTA
>JBOHTO010000070.1:0-65326 GCA_050733695.1 Gemmatimonadaceae bacterium
CTGTAACGCGGCGGGTCGCCGTCGACCGGTTCGCACAGCACATTCGCCAACCCGGTGCATTGAGCGCCTTTATCGCTGGCGCTAGATTCCGAACTAGATTCCGACGCTCGCGTTGTGCTGATCTTGCCCGGGTGGCGGAACCGGTAGACGCAGGGGACTCAAAATCCCCCGGCCTTCGGGCCTTACGAGTTCGAGTCTCGTCCCGGGTATCGTCGCAGGTGGGGACCTGCAGTACTCCTCGCTCGTACAGCGAGTGCCGCCTACCTCGCTGTTTCCCCAAACAGCCGCGCCGTGCAACACGGGACGGCGCCGCCATGCATCGTAGCCGGCCTGCGACACCAGGAGCACGCGGCACAGCATCATTAGCACGAACTCCGAACGGTGTGCATCGACGTGCGCCATCGCTGCACTCGACGCGTCGGAACGATGCGTCAAAACAAGACCTGACCCCGCGCCCTGACCCCGCGCCCTGACCCCGCGCCTGACCCCGCGCCTGCGACGCGTCGGAACGATGCGTCAAAACAAGACCTGACCCCGCGCCTGTGACCCCGCGCCTGACCCGCGGCTGACCTTCTCGGCGCTGTCGCTTGAAGAGCGGGATTCGCGGCCCCCGTCGCCTTGCCCCCCCCACCGGCCCGCCCCTACCTTTCACGCCCGCTCATCTCTCCGCTGCCACGGGCGTGGCGCGGGCTTTCGTCCCACAGACTGACAAGGGCATGACCACCTACCGCTTCGCGAAGGTTCCCTCCAGCGGCGAGCGCATCGGCTTCGACAAGGGAGCCCTCAACGTCCCGCACAACCCGATCATTCCCTTCATCGAGGGCGACGGCACCGGCCCCGACATCTGGCACGCAGCCGTCCGCGTCTTCGACGCCGCGATCGAGAAGGCGTACAGCGGCGAAAGGCGCATCGCGTGGATGGAGGTCTGGGCCGGCGAGAAGGCGTTCAATGCCCACAAGGACTGGCTGCCCCAGGAAACAGTCGACGCCCTCAGGGAGTTCCGCGTGTCGATCAAGGGGCCGCTCACCACGCCCGTGGGCGGCGGGATCCGATCGCTCAACGTCACCCTTCGCCAGGTGCTCGACCTCTACGCCTGCATCCGCCCCGTGCGCTACTTCGAGGGCGTCGGTGCGCCCGTCAAGGAACCGCAGAAGCTCGACGTCGTCATCTTCCGCGAGAACACGGAAGATGTCTACGCCGGGATCGAGTGGAAGGCAGGGAGCGCCGAGGCGAACAAGCTGCGCGCCTTCCTCAAGAATGAGTTCGGGAGTGAGATCCGCGAGCATTCGGCGATGGGCATCAAGCCCATGTCCGAGTTCGGCTCAAGGCGCCTGATCGAGATGGCCATTCGCCACGCGATCGCCAACGGACGCCCCTCCGTCACGCTCGTGCACAAGGGAAACATCATGAAGTTCACCGAGGGCGCCTTCCGCGACTGGGGCTACGCACTCGCACGCGATCGCTTCCCGGACGAAGTGGTGACGGAGGCGGATCTGTCCAGGAAGGAAAAGGATGCCCGCGCGGATGCCGTGGTGCTCAAGGATCGCATCGCCGATGCCATGTTCCAGCAGCTTCTGCTCCGGCCCGATGAATACTCCGTGATCGCGACTCCCAACCTGAACGGCGACTACATCTCCGATGCCGCGGCCGCGCAGGTGGGTGGCCTCGGCATGGCGCCGGGCGGAAACGTGGGCGACGGCGTGGCCGTCTTCGAGGCAACACACGGTACCGCGCCCAAGTACGCGGGGCTCGACAAGGTGAACCCCGGCAGCGTCATCCTCTCCGGCGTGATGCTGCTGCAACACCTCGGCTGGACGGAGGCGGCGTCGCTCATTGTGCGCGGGATCGAGCGCGCGATCCTGTCGAAGCGCGTCACCTACGATCTCGCGCGGCAGATGCCGGGCGCGACGGAGGTTGGGACGTCGGGCTTCGGTGATGAGATCGTGAAGGCAATGCAGAGCTGACGCTGCCGACGCGAAGACGGCGCCCGTGATAGTGGCTGGCTCCGCCACTTTGAACGCTTCCCGATCCTGATCGCCCCCATCCACCCCCACCCCACCCCCACCCCCACCCCCACCCCTCCCATCATCACGGCCACATGACCCTCGCACTCTCCGTCCGGCGCGCCGGACCGGCCTCCGTCTCGACCCCGCTCCTGGCAGTCCTGCTCGCGTCGGACGCGAAGCTGCCCGGCGGGCTCGACGCGCTGGATCGGCTGCTCTCCGGAGCGCTCCGCCGGGCACTCCAACGCCGAGACTTCCGCGGCGGTCGCGATGAGACACTGCACCTATCCGGCGCGAACAAGGGACCGCAGCGCGTCCTGCTCGTGGGCAAGGGCGACCCGGCCGCTGCGGGCATCGATCCGGTGAGCGCCCTCCGGCGCGCGGCCGCTGTGGCGGCGCGCAACGCGCACCGAATGGGCGTCGGCTCCATGGCCCTTTACGCAGGCGACATCGACTCCGCAGCCGTGGAGGCGTGCACCGTCGGGCTTGCGCTCGGTGCGTGGGAGTATACTGATCTCAAGACGCCACCACCCGAGGCAGAGCGGCGCGCTTCCCTCGAGGAAGCCGTCGTCATCGCCGGCGACACGAAGGCGGGCAGGAGCGGGCTGGCGAGCGGCGAAGCCATCGCCGCGGGTTACGAGCTGACCCGGCGGCTGGGCATGATGCCCGGCAACATGTGCACGCCCGGGTTTCTCGCCGACACAGCGCGCGACATCGCGAAGCGACATGGCATGAAGGTGAATGTCCTCGGCCGCAAGGAGATGGAGAAGGAGAAGATGGGCTCCTTCCTCTGCGTGGCGCAGGGCACCGAGCAGGACCCCAAGCTCATCACGCTCGAGTACCGGGGTGCGGGCGCCGGCCGAAAGTCCGGCAAGCCGATCGTACTCGTGGGCAAGGGGCTCTGCTTCGACACCGGCGGCGTGTCGATCAAGCCGGCGCAGGGTATGGAGTGGATGAAGTTCGACATGAGCGGCGGCGGCGCGGTGCTGGGCGCGATGGAGGCGATCGGCCGCCTGAAGCTTGCGGTCAACGTCGTGGGGATCGTGGGCAGCACGACGAACGTCGTCTCGGGTGAGGCGGTCAAACCCGGCGACGTCGTCCGCAGCCACTCCGGCAAGACGATCGAGGTGATCAACACCGACGCCGAGGGCCGGCTCGTCCTCGCGGATCTGCTCTCCTATGCCCGGCGCTTCGAACCCGCGGCCGTCATCGACGCTGCTACGCTCACCGGCGCGATCGTCATCGCGCTCGGCAACACTGCGCTCGGCGTCTTCGGCAGCGACGAGGCACTCGTCCAGGAGGTGCTCGCGGCCGGGAAGCGCGCTGCGGAACCGGGATGGCCGCTGCCCATGTGGGACGACTTCAAGGAACTCATCAAGTCAGACATCGCCGACGTCAGGAACTCGGCCGGGCGCGCGGCAGGATCCATCACGGCAGCGCTCTTTCTGAAGGAGTTCGTCGATGGCTATCCCTGGGTGCATCTGGACGTTGCAGGTACGGCGTATTCCGAAACTGATCTGGTCACCATGCCCAAGGGACCAACGGGAATCCCGGTGGGACTTTTTGTCGAGTTCGTGCGGGGGAGGACGAGCTGACGGCGGCGGCTCCGTGGTTCTCTGTCGCCCTGCGCGCCGGCCTCGGCCTTCTGGCCGGGGCCGTCTTGCACGGTTCGCTCGGCGCGCAGGAGCCACGCCGCGACACGACAACAACGCCGCAGCCGGACAGCATCACGGTAGTCGTCCCCGCCACTCCCGCCGAAGCCGCGCTCGTCGACTCGGCGGCCGGGGTGGACTCCTCGCGCATCGTGGTCACGGACACGCTCAAGGCGCCGCTCGCGTCTCCCCACCTGCCTCGGACCGGCGCCATCGGGCCGGACTACGAGTGGGACAGGGACGAGCTGTTCGCCAGTGGGGCGCTCACACTCATCGAGTTGCTCGAGCAGATACCGGGCGTTACGGCGCTCCGATCCGGTTGGCTGACATCGCCACAGATCGCGGCGTATCTGGGCAACCCCGGCGCGGTGTGTGTCTTCTACGACGGCGCCGAGATCGACGCCCTCGACGGGCGGAACGGCGGCTTGCTGGACCTGGCCGCGATTCCGATCTGGTCGCTGGACCGCGTCGTAGTCGAACGCGGTGCGGGAGAGCTGCGCGTGTACCTCCGGAGCTGGACGTACCGCAGAGTGCAGCCCAACACGCGCACCGATGTCTTCACCGGCGACGAGGACACCAATCTCTATCGCGCGTTCTACGCAAAACGCTTCTCGCGCGGCGAGGCGCTGCAGCTCGCTGCACAGCAGTTCGGGACGACGGCAGAGCGGGGAACGGGAGCGGACGGAGACCAGCTCTCGCTCATGTTGCGCTCGGGCTGGGCCGGCGGACCGTGGAGCGCGGATGCGTTCGTCGCGAGAACGCGGCAGGCGCGTTCCGTCCAGCGGAGCAGGGACGGGACACGCGCCATCCCACCGCTCGAGGGCACGGCCACGCTTGCCTACCTTCGGGCCGGTTATGGCAGCCCGGAGGATGCCGGACCGTGGGCGCAGGTGATGGCTGTTCACCAGCGTTTCAAGGAAACGACCGGCCGCTCCGAGGCCGGCGGGCTGATCGCGCTCGACACCGCCGACACGTCGCGCTCACGCGCACAGTATGTGGTAGCGGTCGGCATCACCCGCGGGCCGCTCCGGGTCAGCGGCACGAACCGAACACGGGTGTTCGGCGGCGGCGCGCGGCACGCGCAATCGGCGCGGGCGAGCCTCGGCTTCGACCGGGCGTCGGTTTCGCTTTTCGCGGAACGCGGCGGCACGGATTCCTCGACACGCGCGGAGGCGTCGGCGCGATTCGCGCCTCTGCCATTCGTGGAGTTGCTCGGCGCGGCTGCGCTGGTGCACGACGATCGCCCATCCGCCGCCCGCGCCGACTCGCGCTTCGCGCGCGCGGAGGTCGGGCTGCTACTCGGCGATCTGTGGGTGGGCGGCGGCGGCATGTATCGCGATTCGGTGTCCCTCGCCGCGCCCGTGGTGTTCGACACGGCGTTTGCAGACGCTGTCGAACCGCGCGCCCTGGGCGTCTTCGCAGTCGTGCGGGGGCGCGCCTGGCGATCCATCTACCTGGACGTGACGGCCTCGCGCTGGGAGTCGCGAGGGTTCTATCGCCCACGATTTCAATCGCGCAGTCGCATCTTTCTGAGCACGAGCTGGCTGAGTCGCTTTCCCGGTGGCGACTTCGGTGCGCTCGTTTCGTTCCAGCACGAGTATCGCACGGAGATGCCGGTCCCCGGGACAGATGCCATGCTGATCGCGCCGGCGAGCCACGTGGTTTCCACGCTGCTCGAGGTCCGGATAATGAGCGCCGTTCTGTCGTGGCAATCGCGGAACATCGTTGGCCTTCCCTACCAGATCGTCCCCGGCTACGACATGCCGCGAACGATCAACCTCTACGGGGTACGCTGGAACTTCTGGAATTGACAACGATGTTGTCATTCTTTAACTTAGATGACTCCACATGATACGCAGCATGACCGGCTTCGGAGCCGCCGAAGGCGTTGTCGCGGGCATGTCGGTGAGCGTCGAGCTCCGCGCCGTGAACCACCGCTTCTTCAATCCCAGCATCAAGCTGCCGGCCCCGCTGGCGCGGTGGGAGTCGGAGGTGCGCGAAGCTCTGCGCCGCCGAGTCGCGCGCGGTCACGTGACCCTCTTCGTTCGCCTCGCGCGCGAGACCGGGGGGCCGGTCATCGACGAACAGCGCTTCGAGGCATGCGTGACACAGTTGCGTGGGCTGCAGGAACGGCACCAGCTCGGGGGAGACGTGGATCTGGCGGCGGTGCTCGCCATGCCCGGACTGTTCGCCGCCCCGGATCGCGATGAGGCCGTGATGGATGCGGATGCCGGACCCGATCTTGTCCGGACGGTTGAGGACGCCGCAGCAGCGCTGACGGTGATGCGTGAGGCGGAGGGCGAACGGCTCGCGGCGGACATCGGCGAGCGTCTCGGTTCGATGGAACGCGCCCTGGAAAGGATCGAGGCCCGGGCGCCGGAACGTCTGATCGAGCAACGCGACCGTCTGAGGGCCGCGGTGCGGGAGCTCACCGACGGCCTGGCGGTGGATGAGCAACGCCTGTCGCAGGAGGTCGCGATACTGGCAGACCGGATCGACGTGGCGGAGGAATTGTCCCGCTTCCGCGCGCACATCACCGCGTTCCGCGACACGCTTCGCGCTACCGGCGGCGAACCCGTGGGGAAGCGGCTCGGCTTCCTGCTCCAGGAGATGCTGCGCGAAACGAATACCACCGGCAGCAAGGCCGCCGACGCGGACATTCTGCAGGACGTCGTATCCATGAAAGAGGAGCTGGAACGCATCCGTGAGCAGGTGGAAAATCTCGAATGAATCCGTTCCCGATCATCATGTCGTCGCCATCGGGCGGCGGAAAGACGACAATCGCCCGCACCCTGCTCGAGCGGCGCGCCGACGTTGGCTACTCCGTCTCGTGCACCACGCGATTGCCTCGCCCCGGGGAAGTGGACGGTCTCGACTATTACTTTCTATCCACGGGGGAGTTCGGCGGCGCACGCGATCGGCGGGAGTTCGCCGAATCCGCCGAAGTACACGGCAAGCTTTATGGGACACTGCGCCGGGAGATCGAACGCGTGCTTGGCGAAGGGCGGCATGTTCTGATGGACATCGACGTGCAGGGCGCGCGACAGCTCCTCACGGCCTTTCCGCAGTCCGTGGCAGTATATCTTCTACCGCCGTCGGCCGAAGTGCTGCTCACCCGGCTGCGCGCGCGCAAGACGGAGAATACCGGAGCCGTGGCGGTCCGCGTGCGGTCGGCGGTCGAGGAGCTTCAGGCGATCGACAGCTACGGTTACGTTGTTGTTAACGATGATCTGGAGCGCGCCGTGTCCGGTGTTTCAGCGATCATCGATGCGGAGTGCCTGCGGCGACATCGAATCGCAGGTCTTTCGGCAAGGGTCAGCGAGCTGATCGCGCAGCTCGAGGACGGCATGCCTCACGATTCACCATCCCAGGGATAACAGATGCGAGTCTTCACACCGGGCGACGTGACGAAGTCGGCCACGAACAAGTATCTCGGCGTGCTCGTCGCCGCAAAGTACGCGCGCGTACTGAACGAGAACGAGCTGTTCTCGCAGCGCGGCAAGAAGCTCACGACCAGGGCGCTCGAGGATCTCACGAACGGGTCGATCAAGTACCGCGTGCTCCCGCGCAGGCGCGGAGAGTAGAACGGCGGCTGGCGTGATGGAATCCCGGAGTACCGCACAGCAGGAGGAGGAAGGGTCGGGCGATGCGGGCTCGGCGGGAATCCGTCCGTTCGCCGGACGTCGAGTCCTGCTCGGCATCACGGGGGGGATAGCGAGCTACAAGATCGGGTGGCTCGCCCGGCAGCTCATGCTGGCGGGCGCCGAGGTCGACGTCGTGATGACAAGGGCGGCCACCGAGTTCGTCGGCCCGATGACCTTCGAAGCGCTCACGGGCCGCCCGGTGTTCACGGAGCTGCTCGGGCAGGGGCGCGCGCTCGACCACATACGACTCGCACGGTCAGCTCACGCGATAGTCGTCGCGCCTGCCACCGCCGACTTCCTCGCGCGCGCGGCGCACGGTCACGCGGACGATCTGCTCACGGCCTGCCTGCTCGCGGCGGATGCACCCGTTCTCCTCGTACCCGCGATGAACGACCGCATGTGGGCTCACCGGCAGACGCAGCGCAACGTCGAGCAGCTTGGTTCACTCGGATACCGCATTCTCGAACCGGCGTCCGGCCGTCTCGCCGCGGGTGAAGGGAGCGGGCCCGGGCGAATGCCGGAGCCCGACGAGATCATGGCGCACGTCGGCCGCCTGCTCGATGGCGATGGACTGCTTTGCGGATTGAAGGTCATCGTGACAGCCGGACCCACGCGCGAGGCAGTGGACCCGGTCCGCTTCATTTCGAACCGCAGCAGCGGGAAGATGGGTGCGGCCCTTGCCGCGGCAGCCTGGCGTCGCGGTGCCGAGGTCACACTCATAGCCGGCCCTCTCGCAATCGCCCCACCGACAGGAATCGCCCACGTTGCCGTGGAAACCGCGCAGGATATGGCCGATGCCGTTGGCTCCGCCCTGCCTGCCGCGGATGTCCTGATCATGGCGGCAGCGCCTGCGGATTTTCGCCCCGCCGTGACGCCCGAGCGCAAGATACCCAAGGGCGGTGCACCGCACAGCATCGCGCTTGCTCCGGCGCAGGACACTCTTCTCTCCACTCGCGAAGCGCGCCGCCCCGGCGCAATAATGGTCGGCTTCGCCCTCGAGACGCACGATGCTCTTGCGCACGGGCGCAAGAAGCTTCGCGCCAAGGACCTCGACCTCATCGTCGTGAACGATTCGACCGAGCCAGGTGCCGGTTTTTCCGTGGACACGAACCGCGTGACCATACTCGGCCGCGATGGATCCGAGGACGCGCTGCCACTCCTCCCCAAGATGGACGTTGCCGACGCCATTCTGGATCGAATAGAGGTGCTCCTGCGTGGACGCTAGGCACGACGCCAGGCAGCGGCTGCGGCGCTACCTCGAGCAGCGCCGCGAGATGGGGGAGCGCGAGCTCATCCTGGACGGCATGAGCGTGGAGCAGGTGCTGCGGATCGTGGGCGCTGATGCCGTCGGCGATCAGACCGTGGACTGGCGCGCTACCCTGAGGGCCGCCTCCGAAGAGCCCGCCGGCACCACCGTTACATCCCCGGACGCGGCCACCGGACCTTCGTACGCGGCTGTTGGATCTTCGGACGCGGTCGATGAGATCGCTCCCACCGGCGTCATTGTGGGCTCGGCTTCGCGCGAGCTCTTCCGCGGACCTCTGGGCAATCTCGCGTCGCTTGAAGAGATCGCGAACGTTGTCGCCGGGTGCGACGGCTGCACGTTGAGAAAGACCTCTCTCAATCCCGTCCCGGGCGCCGGCAACCCCGATGCGGCGCTGGTGTGCGTAGGTGAAGCCCCTGGTGCCACCGAGGACGAGACCGGCATTCCGTTCACCGGAAGGGCTGGCGAGCTTCTGACGCGCATTCTGGCCGCGATCGACCTGCGCCGGGACGATGTCTTCATCTGCAACGTCCTCAAGCACAGGCCGCCGAGCAATCGCAACCCGCGCCCGGAAGAGATCGCGGCGTGCAGCCCGTTCCTGCTTCGCCAGCTCGAACTCATCCGACCCACCGCGGTGCTCGCGCTCGGAACGTTCGCTGCGCAGACGTTGCTCGAAACCAAGCTGTCGATAGGCAGGCTGCGGGGTCAGGTCCATCGCTATCATGGCATCCCGCTGATCGTGACCTATCATCCGGCCGCGCTCCTCCGCAATCCGGCATGGAAGCGCCCGGCCTGGGATGATGTCCGCCTAGTCCGCCGAATACTCGATCGTGACAAGTCCTGAGCGTGACCCGTACAGCGACCGTCGCCCGCCCTGGTCCGAGGATGCGGAGCAGGCGGTGCTGTCGGCAATGCTCATTGACGGTGAAGCCATTGCTCGCGCGGCCGAGTTTGTGGACGACACGTCGTTCTACAGGGAGGGGCACCGCCGCATCTTCCGCGGCATGGTCGGCATCTCGGAGAGGGGCGAGGTCGTCGATCCTCTCACACTGGCCACCGAGCTGGAGCGACGCGGCGAGCTCGAGGCCAGCGGCGGGAAGGACTACATCTCGTTTCTGGTCGACGCCGTACCCACCTCGGCAAACGTCGAGCACCACGCGAAGATCGTGCAGGAGAAGGCGCTCATGCGCCGTCTCATCGAGGTGTCGACCACGACCATAAGCGCCGCATTCGAGGGTCGGCTGCGCGCGAACGAACTGCTCGATGAGGCGGAACAGCGAATCTTCCAGGTGAGCCAGGAGCGCGGCGGCGAAGGCTTCACGCGCATCAAGGAGCTCCTCTGGCCCGCAATGGAGCGCATCGAGGCGCTGCAGAAGGGCGGCAAGACGATAACCGGTGTCCCAAGCGGATTCTCCGATCTCGATGAGATGACATCCGGCTTCCAGAACGCGGAGCTGATCATCGTCGCCGCCCGCCCCTCGATGGGAAAGACGGCGCTCGTTCTCAACGTCGCGCAACACGCCGCTATCGAGAGCAACATTCCGATAGCGTTCTTCTCCCTCGAAATGAGTAAGGATTCCCTCATGGTTCGGTTGCTTACAGCCGAGGGACGGGTCGATGCTCAGCGCCTGCGCAAGGGGATGCTCAAGGACGACGACTTCCCGCGGCTCGCGCGAGCTGCGGGCATCCTGAGCGCTGCCCCGATATGGATCGACGACACGCCGGGCCTCAACGTCCTCGAAATGCGCTCGCGTGCGCGGCGACTCAAGGCAGAGGCCGGGATAGGAATGGTTGTCGTCGACTACCTGCAGCTCATGCAGGGGCCGATCGGCTCGGAGAGCCGGCAGCAGGAGATCAGCACGATCTCGCGTTCGCTCAAGGCGCTCGCAAAGGAGTTGAAGGTTCCCGTGCTGGCGCTCTCGCAGCTTTCCCGCGCACCGGAGCAGCGCTCGGGCGACCACAGGCCCCAACTCTCGGACCTCCGCGAGTCGGGGGCGATCGAGCAGGATGCCGATCTCGTCATGTTCATCTATCGCCAGGAGATGTATGACGGCCCCACGGACAAGGATGGCAATTCTCTCGAAGGGCGCGCCGAGGTGATCGTCGGCAAGCAGCGAAACGGGCCGACAGGAATCGTCAATCTGTTCTTTCACAAGAGCTATACGCGCTTCGAGAACTACACATCCCGGCAGCCCGGCCCGTGACCGCTCGAGCGAGAACCGTCTATCGATGCACGGAGTGCGGCGCCGAACATCCCCGATGGGCGGGGCGCTGCGATGCGTGCCAGGCATGGAGCACGCTGATCGAGGAGATGGCGGCCCCATCTGTTCGCGCGCGTGCGAGCGCAGGTGCTGCACGCCGTGCGGGCGGCAACGCCGCGCTCTCAGCCGGAGGCTCGGTCGCGTCGCCGCCACGATTGCGCGATGTCGCGGGGAGTGCCGAACCTCGCTTGCGCACCGGACTCGACGAGCTGGATTTCGCGCTCGGCGGCGGCATCGTTGCGGGTTCGATGATCCTCATCGGCGGAGAGCCGGGGATCGGCAAGTCCACGCTCCTGCTCCAGGTTGCCGGCCGGCTCCAGAGCGCCGGGCTCCGCACACTCTACGTATCGGGTGAGGAGTCACCCCTGCAGGTGAGGCTTCGCGCGGACCGACTGCGCGAACCCGCGGGCGAAGTGCCGGTGCTGGCCGAAACCCTGCTCGAGACCGTGCTCGCAACGGCCGAATCGATCGCGCCTGCCGTCATGATCATCGATTCGGTGCAGACGATCTTCACGGCCGATCTCGACGGCGCGCCGGGCAGCGTCGGGCAGGTTCGTGAGTGCGCTGCGAGACTGATGCGCTTCGCGAAGGATTCCGGGACGACCGTGCTCGCCGTGGGCCACGTGACAAAGGGCGGTGGCATAGCGGGGCCCAAGACGCTGGAGCACATCGTCGACACGGTTCTCTACTTCGAGGGAGAGAGCTCGCTCGACCACCGTATACTGCGGGCGACCAAGAATCGGTTCGGCAGCGTCGATGAAATCGGCGTATTCCGGATGACGGAAGGCGGGCTGCTTCCCGTTGCAAACCCATCCGAGCTCTTCCTCGGCGACCGGCAGCGGTCGGTGTCGGGAAGCGCTGTCACAGCGCTGCTCGAGGGAACGCGCCCGGTGCTCATCGAAGTACAGGCCCTCGCCGCGAAGGCCGGATTCGGAACTCCGCAGCGGGTGGCCACCGGCTACGACAACAGGCGTCTCGCCCTCATACTCGCCGTGCTGGAGAAGAGGGCGGGGCTTCCATTCGGCCAGCTCGATGTCTTCCTGAACGTCGTCGGCGGCGTGCGTCTGCAGGAGCCGGCCGGTGATCTCGCCGTCGCTGCCGCGCTCGCATCGAGCCATCGTGATCGCCTGCTCCCCGGTGATGCGGTGTTTCTGGGCGAGGTGGGCCTCGGTGGCGAGGTGCGCGCCGTTTCGCAGACGGAACGCCGGCTCGCGGAGGCCGCGAAGATGGGGATGACTGTCGCGTATCTCGCCGAGCGCGGCGTGCCGCGGCGGACGGACGCGAGCATCCGGACCGCCGGAGTGGCGACCGTGGGCGATCTGTTCGAGCGGCTCTTCGGGTGAGCGATCCCGGGTCCGCGCCGCGTGCCGCGGCTCCACCGGAGAGAGCGGTGCGCGACATCGGGGTCGTCATCGTCGCGGCCGGCAGTGGGACCCGTGCAGGCGGCGGTGCCTCCGGCGGCGGTGCCTCCGGCGGCGGTGCCTCCCGCGGCCGTGGCGGCGTCGACAGTGGCAGTGCCGAAGGGAATGCAAAGCAGTTCCGCTGGGTGGCGGGGAAGCCGATGCTGCTGCACAGTCTCCAGGAGTTCCAGGCGCGCGACGACGTCGTGATGGTCGTGTGCGTTCTGCCCAGATCGCATGCGGGCGATCCGCCTCCCTGGCTCTTCCAGAGCGACGTGGACCGGCTGCTCGTGTCCGTCGGCGGGCGTGCGCGTGGTGAATCCGTGCTGAACGGGATACAGGACCTCCCTGCGGAGGCGACTGTGGTGCTGGTGCACGATGCCGCGCGCCCGCTCGCCGGTGCGGCGACGATCGAACGCGTCGTGCGCGAAGCGCGCGGCGGGCGCGGAGCGGTCGCCGCGCTGCCTGTGGTGGACACGCTCAAGGAAGTGGATGAGCGCGGACGCATCGCGCGCACCGTCCCGCGCGCAGGACTCTGGCGTGCACAGACGCCCCAGGGATTCCCGCGCGCCATGATCGAGCGCGCGTACGTCGAGGCGCGACGCGATGGCGTGGCCGCGACCGACGACGCTGCGCTGTGCGAGCGGCTGGGGTTTGAAGTGGTGGTTGTCCGCGGCAGCGAGCGGGCCGTCAAGATCACTGCGGAGTCCGACTTTGCACTGGCGGAAGCCATGTTCCCGCTTCAGGAATGATGGCGGCGCCCGCGATTGTACCGTTCTGGTCACCACACGAGATAGAGGCCGCTATCGCCGGGGCGATCGCGCACCTCGAAGCGGGGCGTGTTCTCGCCTATCCGACAGAAACCGTCTACGGGTTCGGCGGGGCAGCGGATCATGAATCCGTCGATGCGCTCATCCGGCTCAAGGGGCGTCCCAAGGGGAAACCATTCCTGCTCCTTGTCTCGGGGACTGCGATGCTCGCACGCCTCGACCTTCACCTTCCCGCCTACGCGGCTCACCTGGCAGCGCGGCACTGGCCCGGCCCGCTCACCCTCGTGCTGCCTGGCGGTGAGCACCGCGTGCCGCCGGAGCTGAGAGGTCCGGAGGGCGGGATCGCCGTTCGCTGGACCCCGCATGCCGGGCTCACGCGCCTCATCGGCGCCTATGGTGAGCCGCTGACTTCCACCAGCGCCAACCGGCCTGGCGTGCCGCCTGCAATGGCCGCGTCTGTCATCGTCGAGCAGTGGGCCGATGCCATTGGTCGAGGCGACCTGCTCGTGCTCGGCGGCGGGCGCCTTGTTCCGTCACAACCGTCGACAGTCGTGGACTGCACGGGACGGCGCCCGCGCGTCATTCGCCCGGGTGCTGTCTCCGCAGCGACGCTTCGCGAGAGCGTTCCTGACCTCGTGGGGGATGCGTGATCCAATGAGAATTCTCTTCGTCTGCACTGGCAATACGTGCCGCAGCGCGCTCTCGGCGGAAATCGCGCGCCGTATCGCGTCCGAATTCCGCATGGGCGACATCGAGATCGGAAGCGCCGGCACGAGCGCATGGGAGGGCTCGCCCGCGTCCGATGGTGCACTGCTCGTCGGAATGGAGAGCGAAATCGATCTCACCCATCACCGCTCTCGTCAGCTCACGCGTGAGATCGTGGGGGAATACGATCTGATCCTCGTCATGGGGCCACATCACCTCGAGCGGACCACGGCGCTGGGCGGTGAAGGGAAGGCGTTCCTCGTCACCGATTACGCGTCGCGTGGCGCGTCGCAGGAGGCGATCAGCGACCCCATGGGCTCCGATCTCGAAGTCTACCGCTCCACGTGCCGCGAACTCGAACGCGAGATCCGGGGGGTGTTCGAGCGATTCCGCGCCGATCATGGCAAGGGCGAGGAGTGGGGGGGAAGCGAGGAATGATCCAGCCACCCGGGCGGCTCCTGCTGCTCGGGCACCCGGTGGCACACTCGCTTTCGCCCGCGTTCCAGAATGCCGCGCTCGCAAGCGCCGGAGTGCGGTTGCGCTACGAGGCGATGGACATCGAGCCGTCCGCGCTGGCCGCGAAAGTCGACTGGCTTGTGTCGCAACGGGCGGCCGGGAATGTGACCATCCCGCACAAGGAGCGGATGGCCGAGCTGTGCACGTGGCTCACGCCGCTCGCGGCACGGGTCGGCGCGGTCAACGTGTTCTGGACCGAGGGCGGCACGCTGTGCGGCGACAACACGGATGTCGGGGGGTTCGCCCACGCCGCTCGTGAACTCCTCGGCGCGGAGCCGCGCGCGCTGCGGATAGCGTTGCTGGGCGCGGGCGGTACTGCCGCCGCCGTACTCGCCGCGGCGGAGCGGTGGCCGGCGTGCGAGACCGTACTGCACGCGAGAGGCCGAGCGCGGGCGCAGGCGCTCGCCGATCGATTCCCCGCGGCGAGCGTCGCCGCCTCGCTCGCAGCCGCACTCGACGGCGCTACCTTCGTTGTCAACGCCACCCCCGTTGGCATCGACGGTTGCGCGATGCCAACGGATCCGGAGGCTGTTCCGCGCGACGCTATTGCGCTGGACGTGGTATACAGGCGCGACGGAACTCAGTGGACAAGGGCGCTGCGCGAGCGCGGCCTTGTAGCCGGAGACGGCCTGACCATGCTCATCGAGCAGGGAGCTCTGGCGTTCGAGCGCTGGCTCGGGTTTCCTCCCGACCGCGAAGTGATGCGCCGCGCTGCCGGGCGCGAGTGACGTGATGGGCTACGCACTACCCCTTGTCCGCGCCGCGGCCCGCGCGCTGGTCGATTTCACGTTGCCGCTCGCGTGCGTGTCCTGCGAGGGGCTGATGGATGCGGGCGAGGACGGGCTCGTGTGCGGACGCTGCTGGTCCCGACTCGCGCTGCTGCCGTATCCGCGCTGCGAGCGTTGCGGGCACCCAACGGCCGGACGCGCCTGCCGCTGGTGCGCGCTGCTGCCGCCCTTCGTGCGTGCCGCTCGCGCCGTCTGCTGGGTGCCCGGAGGAACCGCGGGCGCGATGGTTCATGCGTTGAAGTACCATGGCTGGACGCGCGCCGCCGCCGGGATGGCCGGCCGCATGGCGCGCCTGACGTGGCCGCGGGATGTCGTCGAGGAACGCGCATTCGTGGTTCCCGTTCCGCTGGCCCCGGTCCGGCTTCGCGAGCGCGGCTACAATCAGAGCGCTCTTCTGGCCGATGCCCTCGCGAACAGGTGGGGTATTCCTGCTCGACCAAAAGTACTTGAGCGTGTGCGCGGGACGCGGACACAGACTCGGTTGACACCCGATGAACGTCGGATCAACGTTTCCGGCGCGTTCCGTGCGGTGGAGTCCGCGATTCCGGAGCTGCCCGGTGCGCACGTGGTGCTGGTCGATGATGTAATCACGACCGCAGCGACGATGAACGCCTGCGCCGCCGCGCTGCTCGAGGGAGGCGCACGCATCGTCAGCTACGTTACATTCGGGCGCGCGCCCACCAGTGACGACCAGAGGGGCGACCACTAAAGCTTCTGGAGGGACTTTCAGGCATGGCAATACGTGTCGGGATCAACGGGTTCGGCCGGATTGGCCGCCAGGTGCTGCGCGCGGCGAAGCAGTCGGGGAAGGGTGACCTCGATTTCGTTGCGGTGAACGACCTGACGGACACGAAAACGCTCGCGCACCTCTTCAAGTACGACTCGGTGCACAGGACATACGAGGGCGAGGTGAGCGCGGGGCCGGGCTCGATCACCGTGGACGGAGACGAGGTCGCAGTGCTGTCGGAAAAGGATCCGGCGGCGCTTCCCTGGAAGAAGCTCGGCGTCGACGTCGTCCTGGAGTCGACCGGCCGATTCACCGATGTGGACCAGGCGCGCAAGCACATCGCAGGTGGTGCGAAGAAGGTGGTGATCTCGGCGCCTGCGAAAGGCGAGGACGTCACCGTTGTGATGGGCGTGAACCACGAGAAGTACGATCCGAAGGCGCACGACATTATCTCCAACGCATCCTGCACCACGAACTGCCTTATCCCCATGGTGAAGGTCGTGCGCGACAACTTCGGCTTCCTCCGCGGCTCGATGGTCACGATCCACAGCTACACGAACGACCAGCAGATTCTCGACCTCCCGCACAAGGACCTGCGTCGTGCGCGTGCAGCCGCGCTGTCGATCATACCGACGACCACCGGCGCCGCGCGCGCTGCCCACCTCGTGATCCCGGAAGTGAAGGGCAAGCTCGACGGCATCAGCATTCGCGTCCCCACACCCGACGTGTCTCTCACCGATCTTGCTGTCGTTGTCGAGAAGCCGGTCACTGTCGAGCAGATCAATGATGCCTTCCGCAAGGCCGCGGAGGGAGCACTTCGAGGCATCGTCCAGTACACCGATGAAGAGCTCGTCTCCTCCGATTACATCGGCAATCCGCACTCGTGCATCCTGGACGGCAGGAGCACGAATGTCGTCGACGGGACGCTGCTCAAGGTCTCCGGCTGGTACGACAACGAGTGGGGCTACGCCTCCCGCTGCGTCGACATCCTGCGCTACGTTGGCGAACGATTGTGAGACGAGAACTGCCGGGCCCCGGCGAGTGGTAGTCGAGGCATGAACAAGAGAACGGTCGCCGATCTGGGAGACGACGAACTCCGCGGAAGACGCGCGCTCGTGCGCGTGGACTTCAACGTTCCGCTGGACGATGATCGGCAGGTAACGGACGACACGCGTATTCGTGCCGTGATCCCGACGATTCAGCTCCTGCGCAGCCATGGCGCCCGAATCGTGCTGCTCTCGCATCTCGGGCGCCCGAAGGGGGAGGTGGATCCGGCCTTCTCGCTCGAACCGGTGGCACGGCGGCTCGGAGAGCTTCTGCCGGACGCGGGCGTGTGTTTCGTCGAGACGACCGACACGGACGAGGCACAGAAGGCAACGCGCACGCTGGGAGATGGCGGAGTCCTCCTCCTCGAGAACACCCGCTTCCTGGGCGGAGAGGAGTCGAACGACGAGCGGCTCGCACGCGGCCTGGCGCAGCTCGGCGACCTGTACGTGAACGATGCCTTCGGCGCCGCGCATCGCGCACATGCCTCCACGGCCGGCGTGGCCGCTCACCTCAGTCCGGCCGTTGCCGGACTGCTGATGCAGAAGGAGCTCGATCAGCTCGGCGCCGCCCTCGGGCAACCGCGGCGGCCATTCACCGCCGTGCTGGGCGGTGCGAAGATCTCGGGCAAGATCGACGTCATCGAGGCGCTGCTCCCCAGGGTCGATCATATGCTCATCGGCGGCGCGATGGCGTGCACCTTCTTCCGCGCGATGGGGCTCGGTACGGGCCGTTCGCTCGTCGAGGAGGATCGCGTCGAGATGGCACGCACGCTCCTCGCCAGGGGCGGTGACAAGCTTGTCCTTCCCACGGATGCCATGGTGGCGTCATCTCTGAAGAACACCGGTGGCGCGCGCGCGGTCGAGCGCGACGCCATTCCGGATGGGCAGGCGATGTTCGACATCGGCCCCCGCTCGGCAGAAAACTTCGCCCGCGTGATATCGAATGCGAAGACCGTTCTCTGGAACGGCCCCATGGGAGTGTTCGAGAACCCTCCCTTCGATGCCGGAACTCTGGCCGTCGCTCATGCGCTCGCTGCGGCAACTCGCAAGGGAGCGACGACGATCATCGGTGGTGGCGACTCCGCGGCGGCGATAGCGCAGGCCGGCCTTGCCGACAGCGTCAGTCACATATCGACCGGTGGCGGGGCTTCGCTGGAATTCCTCGAGGGCAGGACGCTGCCCGGCGTCGCCGCGCTCGATGACCGGAACAGCGAATGAAGCGTCCGATCTTCGCGGCGAACTGGAAGATGAACAATGGTCCATCGGACGCAAAGGCATTCATGCGGACGTTCCTGATCCACTATGCCAGGCGTCCCGACCGTAGCGTCATCATCTTCCCTTCAGCCCTCGCCCTGCCCGCAACCGCGGACGCCCTCAAGGATCGTACGGATATCCAGATCGGCGTGCAGAACATACACTGGGAGGACCAGGGCGCGTTCACCGGCGAGAACTCCGCGACAATCGCGCGCGATGCGGGTGCGCGGTTCACTCTCGTTGGTCACTCCGAGCGACGGCATGTCTTCGGCGAGACCGATGACGAGACGGCTCGCAAGTGCGCCGCCGCTGTCCGTGCCGGCCTCACACCGATGCTGTGTGTGGGGGAGAGGCTCGATGAGCGCGAGCGGGGCGACGCCGAGCGCGTCGTGCGCCGACAGGTGACCACGGGACTGTCCGCGCTGCATCCCGCGCAGATCGGTGGCGCCCTCATCGCGTACGAGCCTGTATGGGCGATCGGCACGGGCCGCACGGCGACGCCGGAGGACGCGTCCACGATGCACGTGCACATTCGGGCAATCCTTCGCGGGCTGGCCCCCGACCGCGGCGGCGGCGTTCCCATTCTCTATGGCGGCAGTGTCAATCGTGACAATGCCCGCCCGCTACTCGCCGCGCCGGAGATCGATGGTGTACTCGTGGGCGGCGCCAGCCTCGACGCCGATGGTTGGGGAGCGATCGTTCGCACTTGACGCTGGACCATCGGCCCGGCGACATTGAAAGGTTGGCTCCCTCATTTTCCATGTCACGAAACGAGTAGTCCGGATGTACGCACTGCTGCTGATCCTCCTCATTCTCGACAGTATCGTTCTCGCCGTCGCCGTTCTGATGCAGAGCGGGAAGGGCGGCGGGCTGGCGGCCAGCTTCGGCGGCGCAAGCACGTCGAGCGATTCATTCCTCGGCATGCGCCAGACCGGCAACCTTCTGACGAAGGCAAGCTGGTGGTGTGGGGGAATCTTCCTCTTCCTGGCTTTTCTGCTGGCGATGATGTCGCTGCGCAGCCGCGTTCCCGAGTCCGTGCTGGACCAGCAGTTCTCGCAGCCAGGCCCGGTTGCTCCGGTGCCGGGCACGGGCACGCCGGTCGTGCCGCTCGAGCCTGTGCCCGCTCCCGCGGCACCGACGCCCGAACCGTAGACCACGGTCCCTCCGACGATCGCCATGGCACGGGAATCGGTACCGGGGTTCCTCCTCCTCGAGGATGGAACCCTTTTTCGTGGCCGGCTCGCCCGCGAGATCCCTCCGGCGGTCGCCGAGGTCGTGTTCACCACAAACATGACCGGTTACCAGGAGGTCTTCACGGATCCCTCCTACGGCGGCCAGATCGTGGTGATGACGACGCCAATGATCGGCAACTACGGTGTGAACGCCGAGGATCCGGAATCGGCGCGGCCGCAAGTGGCTGGCGTCGTTGTTCGGGAGCTATCCGGCAGCTATTCGAGCTGGAGGGCAAGCGGCGGGCTCACCGAGTGGCTCGAATCGGCCCAGATACCTGTGCTTGGGGACGTTGACACGCGTCGTCTCACTCGGCATCTGAGGACGGGAGGGGTCCTCCGGGGCGTGATGGCCGCCGGACTGGAGCCAACTGGCCAGGCACGGGCAGCTCTTGAAGCGTGCCCGTCGATGGAAGGATTGGACCTGGCCTCCCGGGCCTCGACGGTGAGTCCGTATTCCTGGGGCGACGCGGACGCCGCATGCCACGTCGTGGCGTACGACTACGGAATCAAGCGCAACATTCTCCGCCTGTTCGCGGAACGCGGCTGTCGCCTCACCGTCGTACCTGCGAGGACGACCGCTCGGGAGGCGCTCGCGCTGGCCCCGGACGGGCTGTTCCTCTCCAACGGTCCCGGCGATCCGGCCGCCGTCGAGTACGCACCGGCCACGATCCGCGAGCTTGCGCGCAGCGAGGTCCCGATCTTCGGGATCTGCCTTGGCCATCAGCTCGTCGGACTCAGCTTCGGCGCCCGGACGGTGAAGCTCCCCTACGGCCACCGCGGCGGCAATCATCCCGTGAGGGAACTCGCATCCGGCCGGATCCTCATCACGTCGCAGAATCACGGCTTCGCCGTCCTGGGCGCGGAGGATGGCGTTCGGGCTGGGGTGGGCGGGGTGAGCACCCCGCCGGACGCGGGAGAAGGGGCCGGGCAGAGCATTCCGGGTGCACCAGACCTGCTGGTCACCCATGTGAATCTGAACGATGGCACGGTCGAGGGGCTGAGGCATCGGGAGCTGCCGGTGTTCGCGGTCCAGTATCATCCGGAGGCCGCACCCGGCCCGCACGATGCGCGTCCACTGTTCGACGAGTACCTGGAGACGGTCCGCACGCGCGGCCGTCACGCGCGGGCGTCAGGGGAGCCAAGCGGTTGACACACAACAGGTAAGGTCATAAGTTCGCTCTCACTGCACGCCGCCTGGGTGCGCCGTTTTTTACTTCGGGGACCATCGATGACCAAAGCCGACCTGGTCGAGCGTGTGACGACCCAGATCTCGCTGACGGCGGGACCCTTGATCTCCAAGAAGGATTGCGCTCGGGTGGTCGACGCCTTCCTCGACGCGATCAAGGAAGCGCTGCAGCAGCAGAAGAACATCGAGGTCCGTGGTTTCGGAACCTTCAAGATCCGGCAGCGCAAGACGCGCATGGCGCGCAATCCCCGAACCGGAGCACCAGTGGAAGTCTCGGCGCGGCCGGTGCCGGTGTTCAAGCCGTCCAAGGAGCTGCGGGCGATGGTGGCGGACGACGAAGCGACGGAACTATCGGAGGCATAGCAGGATAGTACAGGACCGTTGGCGCAGCGCCCCGGACGTGCGACGCGCGTCGGGGCGCTATCTTCATCAGCGATGACCGTCACCGTCCTGCTGTTCGCTTCATACGCCGAAGCCATCGGTGCGCCCGAGGTCAGCTTCGACCTCCCCGGCGGCTCGACCGTGAATGACGTCATCGGGCGGGTGGTTGCCCTCTGTGCCACGGCCGGCGGCGGTCTTCCGCCGGCGCCCCTGGTGGCGGTGAACCAGCACTATGCTGCACCTGATCTTGTCGTGAAAGCGGGGGACGAGGTGGCCATCATTCCGCCGGTCGCTGGAGGCTGACGTGCGTTCCGCCATCGTCACACAGGCGATTCATCCCACGGCGCTGCTGGAAGAAGTTTCGGCCGCGGCCAACGGAGCAGCCGTGCTCTTCGTCGGGACAGTGCGGGATGTGAGTGAGGGACGCAGTGTTCAGGGGATCGAGTATTCGGCGTACGTCGCCATGGCAGAGCGTGAGCTGGCAGCGATCGTGCAAGAAGCGTCGGATCGTTACGCGACAAGCTGCATCGTGGCCGAGCACAGGGTTGGTGTGCTCGAGCTCGGCGAAGCGAGTGTGGCGATCGCCGCAGCGCACGTGCACCGGGCGGAGGCATTCGACGCGGCGCGCTTCGTCATCGAACAGATCAAGAAGCGGCTGCCTGTCTGGAAGCGCGAGCATTTCGCTGACGGCGGACGCGACTGGGTTGACCCGACACGCCGCGCCGCCGGGCTGGTGAGATGACGGGGATCAGGGATCAGTTCGGCCGCGGGATCGAGTATCTCCGCATCTCCGTGACCGATCGGTGCAACTTCCGCTGCGTGTACTGCATGCCGGTGGAAGGCCTCGAATGGCTGCCCCGGGAAGACATCCTGCGATACGAGGAGATCCGCGACGTCGTCGAGCAGCTTGCGCCGCTCGGTCTCCGCCGCCTGCGGATCACCGGTGGCGAGCCGACGATCCGTCCCGACCTCGAGCATCTCGTCGCACTGCTGCGTGCGGTCCCCGGCGTGGACGACATTGCACTCTCGACGAACGGTGTTCGTCTCGGTCCGCTCGCTCAGGTCCTTCGCGCAGCCGGCCTTGATCGCGTGAACATGAGCGCCGACAGTCTTCGCCCCGGCCGCATCGCGGCGATCGCACGGAGGCGGCTCGTCTTCGACCCGGTCGCGGCCGCGGTCGCCGCCGAATCCGCGGGGCTCGCTCCGATCAAGCTCAATGTTGTCGTCATGCGTGGGATCAACGATGACGAGATCGTGGACTTCGCGCGACTGACGCTGGATCATCCATGGCACGTGCGCTTCATAGAGCTGATGCCGGTCGGCGAGATGAAGGCGCTCACGTGGGATCACGTGGTGCCAGGCGATGAGGTGCTGGATCGCATTGCGGCGGCACTTGGCGAACTGTCACCCGTGGACGGACCGGCACGGGGGAACGGGCCGGCATCCTATTACCGGCTCGAGGGTGCGCCGGGCACCGTCGGCGTGATCACCCCGATGTCGCACACCTACTGCGGCTCCTGCAATCGTGTCCGACTCACCGCCGATGGCCGGCTGCGCACCTGCCTTTTCGGGGACCACGAGGTGAACCTCCGCGACCCGCTTCGCGCCGGCGAGCCGTTGGCGCCGCTCTTCCGGCGCGCGCTGGCCGAGAAACCGCGAGAGCATGGTCTCCTGCGAATGGAAGTCGGCGGCCTGCGGGCGCTCTCGCAGGTGGGCGGTTAGCGGCGCCCGCGCATCGCAACCAGATGTTTGCGCAACGGCCGGCCCCCGACGGCTAAACGGCATCCGGGCAGGCGGTTCAGTTGTTCCTCGGGAGCCCGCTCACTCGTCCTGATCGGTAGAGAACGGACGCGTCCACGCTCTGTGCCGCTCAGCGCCTCGGCGACGCGCCCCAGCCGACCCCGTGGGGACCTCAATTGCCGCAAGCATGACGATTCCTTCCGGTGAAGCCGGACCGCTCGACGCGTCTCTCCCTCATCCCGACCCCCCGGCCTCACCCCTCCGGCGGACGGTCACCGCGTTGCTGCTGGGTGCCTCGGCGCTGACCTGCGACGCGTCGGAAGCGCTCGCTCCGCCGGGGAGCGAGGACATCGTGCTCGTCTACGTTGGCGACTCCGTGTTCGTGAGTGGAGAGCGAAGCGCGATCGAAGCGCGTGCAGAAGTGAATGGGAAACCGCTCGCCGAGCCGCGGCTTCGTTTCACGTCGAGCGACAGCAACATCGTCGCTGTCATCGGTATTGATTCACTCATCGCCAGGAACCCCGGGATGGTTTCGCTCGCCATCCGCCTCGAGAGCGCGATCCTGCCTCGGAGCGGTATTGAGGTCATTCAACCCATGCGGGTGATGGTCGCCGACCTGCGCGTCTCGCCGCGCGATACGACTCTCACGAGTCTTGGCGACGCGACGACGCTCCGGGTGCTCGCCCTCGATCTGTTCGGCGACCAGCTCCCACCCATTGCGGCCATGTGGAGTTCGTCCGATACGACGGTCGTGTCGGTCGACAGCCGGGGGCGAGTTCTGGCACGAACGGCCGGCAGCGCGCTGTTGCGGGCCACGATCCCCAGCGACGGCGTAACAGCGACTGCCATCGTCCGTGTCATAAACCCGCCCGTCACCCTGGACATTCCCGCCGCCGCCATGGCCCTCGGCTATGTCGGCGACACTGCGACCGTACCGGTAGAGCTTCGAAATGCCCGCGGCGATCTGCTCGATCCCGCTTCCATCGTCTGGTCGAGTCTCGACGACGGGATCGTGCGCGTGATGGCCGGCCTGATCACGGCAAGGGACACCGGAGTGACTCGCGTGATCGCGATGAATACGGCGCTGGGGGACACGCTGGCGGACACGCTCCGTGTCAGCGTCACCAACGACGCGGTCCGAATCCGGATCGTCGGCCCCGCAACCGATACGCTGACTGCTCCGGGGCAATCACGCACGTATTCGGCCGATGTACTGAACGATGCGGGCGTCATTCTGCCGGGTTATTCGATTACCTGGCGCTCGACAAACACCGCGGTCGACATGATAGCGCCGTCGGGCACTGCCACCACTGTCGCCTACGGATCGGCTCTCCTCATAGCCCGCGCCGGAAACGCGGAGGACACCATCGCGGTCACGGTCTTCAACCCATCACGTGTCGTCGTGGATAACTCGGTCACCGTGCCGCCGGCTGTCGGTACGCTCGCGCGCCCGTTCTCGACGATCATGGCCGCCGTTGCATTCGCCGACGCCGGTGACACCGTGATCGTTCGCCGCGGCTTGGGCAGCTACCCGGAGGAGGTGGTGCTGACCCGCCGGGTCACGCTCAGAGGCGATGATTCCGCATTTGTCGCGAATGGCCGCGATCCGCTGTACCTCCCGCTCATCGCGCACGACCAGGGATCGGCGGCTATACGCGGGTCGGGCTCCGTGGCGATCGTCATCCGGAATCTTGCAATCCGTCACACGGTCGACGGGTTCGCGATAGAGACGGACGGCGCCGATGTGTCGATCGAGAACGTGTTCGTGAACCCCGGCAATGCGGGCTTCGCCATCGGTCACGGAATATCCATCCGGAATGTGCCGGCAGTTGCAATCCTCGACGGCGTCGTGGTGCGGTCGGTGCGGGGATATGGTATTCGCCTGAGCGGATCGAATGGCGTGCGTGTGACCAACGCGACAGTCGAGCTGGTCGCGCCGGCGTCGGGGATGAGCGGTGCCGGAATCGAGATTGCCGGAAGCCCGGGGGCCGCCGTATCCGGGGCGCGGGTGCGCGGTACAGCCGGTCCGCAGGTGCTGTTCTCGTCGGTGAACGTCGGTACGCTCGCGGGAAGCGATCTCGCCGGTGAGCATCAACTGATCCGCATTTCCGGCGGAGCCGGTACGGTCGTGACCGACAACCTGCTGGACACGCGACGGCAACCGGGCGAGTCGTTCGACGGCAATTCGGAGACCGACGGGCGCTCCGCGCTGGAGATAGGCGCACCACAGATCACGGTTCGCCAGAACGTGTTCCTGGCACATGGCGGCGCCGTCAGCAGGATGGACGCCGTGCGGATGATCGACGCGCGCGGCGGCATCTTCGGTGTTCACCTGGACTCGAACACTTTCAGCGGGGGGCGTTACGCGGTTCGATCGGAGCGATCGAGCTGGACGATGACCGGCGGTCGTGTCGACAGCGCCTTCGTGGGTGCGTTGGTGACGGCGGGTGACAGCGCGGCTATCGAAGGCTCGACGATGGCATCGCTGTCCGGCGGGTGCATCGTGGCGACGAGCGCCCGCGTTCGCGTCGCCGGTTCGATCTTCGATTCCTGCGGGTCACTCGGCGTACCGGGAATCACGATCACGGGAGGCTCGATCGATCTCGGCAGCAGCATTTTTCGGGGGAGTGCAGGACGTGTCGTGCGCGTCGAGTCAGCGTCGTCAGCGTCGTTGCGCGGTAATGCCGTGACGTCGCCGGGCGGGCCGACCGGCGGCGCGACCGGGTTGGGTGCACTGGATGTTACGGCGGGCTTCGTGGAAGCAGTCGGCAACTCCGTGACGGGTTTCGCAGGGCACGCCGGTATAGCTGTGAGCGCCTTCAGCGCGCGCGTCGACAGCAATCGGGTTGCTCTCAATCAGTACGGTCTGAGATTCGGACCGCACGGTGTTCTCACCGCACGGGACAACGACATCTTCGACAACGATCTGGCTGGTGCGGTGAACGATGATTCCGACCTCGTTTCCATCCCGGGCAACTGGTGGGGAGACGGCCGCGGCATGGAAGGCGGCTCTGACGCGGACGCAGTCGGCGACAGCGTCATCGGCCGTATCGCTGTCACACCGGTCGCTCTCGTGCCGGCGTTTCCCGGCGCCGGTACGGCGGCGATGCGAATGGTTCGCGGTGATGGTCAGACCGGCCCGGAGGACGAACCCCTGCCACAGGCACTCACGGTGCGGGTCGTTGACAGTGAGGGCCGTCCTGTCGCCGGCGCAACGGTGACGTTCTCGATCGAATCCGGTGCCTCGAACGCCGACTTCGAGAACGGGAACAACTCCATCATTCGCGATGCCGACGCGAGCGGTCTGGCGGAGGCCCACCTCACCATCAGCCGGCGCAGCACCGACGTCGTGGTGCGAGCGACAGCGTCCGGTTCGTCCAACTCCGTCACGTTCAGCACGTCTTCGCAATGATCCTCTGCGTGACGTGCGCGACGGAGGTTCCGGCTGGCGGCCGCTTCTGCCTGCATTGCGGGAGCGCCGTCACCGACCCCGGTGCGATGACGCTGATGCTGGACGAGCATGAACACGGCCTTCTCCTGCGCATCGTGCGCCGGCAGCTCGCAAGGGAATACGATGTCGAGCGCGAGCTGGGGCGGGGTGGCATGGCCGTGGTCTACAAGGCGGTCGACATCGAGCTCGGTCGCCTTGTAGCCCTCAAGGTCCTCCCGCCCGAGATAGCCCACAGTCATTCCGTTGCCGAACGGTTCAAGCGCGAGGCGAAGCTGGCCGCATCGCTGGATCACCCGAACATCATTCCCATATACCGTGTGGGGCAGGCGGGCGGCGTCCTGTACATAGCCATGAAGTTCATCGAGGGTCGCCCTCTCGACGCGATGATCGAGTCGCAGGGCGCGCTCCCGCTCTCGGTCGTGCTCACGGTAGCCCGGTCGGCCGCGCGTGCGCTGGCCGTCGCACATGAACGCGGCATCGTGCACCGGGACATCAAGAGCGCCAACATACTCATCGACGAGGACGGTCGGGTTCTCGTCTCCGATTTCGGGATCGCGCGTGCCGTGGAAGATCCGTCCATGACCGCGCCCGGAACCGTTGTGGGAACGCCCTACTTCATGAGCCCCGAACAGTGTGGCGCACGTCAGATCGGACCGCAGAGCGACCAGTACTCGCTCGGCGTCGTCACCTTCCACATGCTCACGGGGATCGTGCCGTTCTACGCCGAGACGCTGCCGGGCATCATGCACCACCACTTCTACACGCCGGTGCCCGACCTGCATGCTTCGCGACCCGACCTGCCAGCTCCGTTGATCGCGGTGGTCAACCGCATACTAGCCAAGAAACCGGAACAGCGCTACGCAACGTCCCGCGCGATGCTCGAGGCCATCGAGGAGATCCCGTTCTCCGAGTTCGATCGCAGGGAAGGGGAGCAGCTTCTTCGGGCTCTTGCGCGCGGGACCGCCATACCGGATGTCAAGTCAACCGCTCTTCCGCCTCTCGCAAGCCCCGTGCGTCTCACGCCGCCGAGCGTTCCAGTGCAGGCACGGGCCAGATCCGGTCGTCCGGGACTGATCGCGGCAGCGGCGGCATGCGTCGCAGCAGTGCCGATCCTCGTCATCGGCGCCCACTGGACCGGCAGTGACCCGTCGATCGAGCCGCGTGTTGCGGAAGCTGCTCTCATTGCGCCCGCAGTAACGGTTGGCATGCCAGCGGCCGGTGGCACGTCCGAGCATGCGTCCCTGCCGGAGCGCGTTCGTGCGAATACTCAGGCCGCCGACACGAATGCGCGACGATCAGCCCCGCACCCCGCCGCAACGATCGTCCTCGAGCAGATTCGCGACGAGGACGCACTACCTCCACCCCCAAGCCCACCAGCGGAACAGCGGTCGCATTCGACTGAATCGCCAGGACTCGTGCGCATACGCGCCTACCCCGCATCGGCGGAGATACTGCTGGACGGGCGCCGGCTGGGAACGGGTGTGGTGATCGATTCGATCGTCACTGCCGGCCCGCGCCGCCTGAGCATCCGCGCAGCGGGATTCGTGGATTTCGACACGACGGTCACGGTCGTATCGGGTGAGACCCTGCAGCTCTCCGGGATCGAGCTCAGTCCGGTGGCGACCAGCCCATGACGCGGCGTCGGTTCGTCCTTGCGGCTGCGTTCGCGGCCGTTGCGCTTGCACCGACGTACGCTCTCGGTCAGTCGAACACGGCGGAGCTGCTCGACGGCGCCATCCATCTGTATCAGAATCTGCAGGTGGAGCGCGCGTTGACAATGTTGCGCCAGGTTGTGTCGCCAGCCTCGCCGTTCGAGGTCACCCGAGCGCAACGCGTCGAGGCCTACAAGTATCTCGGAGCTTCGCTCGCCATACTCGGCAAGCGCGATTCGGCGATCGTCTACTTCCGCGCTGCGATAGAGCGCGATCCCTTCGTCGAGCTGGATGAGCGGACTTTCGCTCCGGTGGAGCGCTCCGTGTTCGGCGAAGCCCGGTCGATGGGCTTCGCGATTGCCCTGCGTCCCATCCAGGCGACGAGCATCGATCCGGTCAGCGAGGCCTTCACATTCACTTTCGTCACGACCCAGGCAGCGGATGTCACGCTGTCCGTACTCGATACGGACAGGGGACCGACAGTCAGCCTGCTCGAGCGGCGCGTGGATCGCGTTGGCGAAGTGCGCTGGAGCGGTGTCGGCACCGATGGGCGTCTCCTGGCGCCGGGCCGCTATGAGTTGCTCCTCACCGCTGTGAGCAGCGTGACGGGGCAGAGGGATTCCAGTCGCGTGTACTTCGAGCTCCTGCACGACGGGCCCGAACTCGAGGATACCCTGGCGTCGCTTCGACCGGACGAGCTCCTGCCCGAGCAACGCTCCCGGTCGGCGATGGCACGCGGTCTCCTGAATGGCCTCGCTCTGGCGACCGGTGCCATTCTCCTCCAGGGTGTGCTCGGGAACTCCGAACTCGGCGACGGGCGCAAGACATTCGCCTATACGGCGGCGGGAGCGGCTGCGGTTGCAGGACTCGCCGCCTCGATAGAGCACCGCCGTCATCCCGAGATCGGGGAGAACGTCGCCGAGAACAGGCGTCGTGCGGCCGAGCGGCAGGCCGTGAACGCCGGGATCGCACAGCGCAACGCCGAGCGACGTGCGCTCACCCGGCTTGTCATCGCACCAGCGGCGGGGATCGGCCAGTGATCGGGCTGCACAGCGGGGCAGTCACTCGCGTCGTCCACGTTGCGGTGCTCTGCGTGATGGTCCCATTCCAGCTCCCGGCGCAGCGCACGTACACGGCGTCGGTCGACGGAATGCTGGCGGAACATCGCGTCACGCTGGGCTCGGATATCGAAAAGGCCAGCGGGCCGATCTTCGGCGCGAGCATCAGCACCAACGTTCTCGACTGGCTGGCTGTCGGTGCTCGCGTGAGCGGAGGGACACTTCTGGCTGAGATTGCGCCCGCCGAGGATCGATCGATGGGCGAGATCGGCGTGCAGGTGGACGCCTTCCCCATACCATCGATCGGACTGGCGACGACGATTGCCGTCCGCGGATACTCCGGTACGCTCGGCCGCCAGCGCTGGATCATCCTGGCTACCGGCCCTGAGCTCCGGTTGCCCTTGTACGAGGAGCGTGTGCGCGGCAGCGTGCGTCTCGCACTGATGCCTCTGGTGGCCGTGAGCGATACGGACGATCCGGAGCGCGCGCTCGCCGGCACGCTAGGAGTGGAGTATCGCGGGCAACGCCTCGCAGCAGAGGTCTCCTACTCGCTGGAGCGTTTCGACTTTCCCGCTGAGGCACTCGCACAGCGCCTCGAACAGCTCTCCACGCTCTCACTTCGAATCGGCTGGCGTATTCGCCGCTGAGAGAGACGCGCGTGCGCTCGCGCCGTCCGGTTGCAACCGTCAGCGGCGATGGATAACTTGTCGCCCGGCACGTGGGGCAAATCCAACTCGACGGACCAATGGTCAACAGAATCACGGTGGTCGGCGCCGGTAACGTCGGTGCGACCACGGCGCAACGACTCGCAGAGCGCTCACTCGCGCGCACGGTCGTCATGGTTGACGTCGCTGAAGGGATACCGCAGGGGAAGGCGCTGGATCAGTGGCAGTCGGCGCCGGTCGAGGGGTTCGATTCGCGCGTCATCGGAAGCAACGGATACGACGAGTCTGCCGGCTCCGACATTGTCGTCGTCACGGCGGGCATCGCGCGAAAGCCAGGCATGTCCCGCGACGACCTGCTCAGGACGAACGCGGACATCGTCAAGTCGGTGGCCCGGGAGATCGGGCGGACGTCGCCGGACGCGATCATCATCATGGTGTCGAACCCGCTCGACGTGATGAGCTACGTTGCCATGAAGGTTTCCGGTTTTCCGCGCGAGCGCGTGATCGGAATGGCCGGTGTGCTGGACACGGCGCGCTACCGGGCGTTCCTCGCAGAAGCGCTCGACGTATCCGTGCAGGATATCCAGGCGATGGTCCTCGGCGGACACGGCGACACGATGGTTCCGCTGATCTCCTGCACGACGGTGAGCGGAATCCCCGTGACGCAACTGCTCCCTCGCGAAACACTCGACGCGATAGTCGAACGCACGCGTGGTGGCGGCGCCGAGATCGTCAGGTACCTCAAGACCGGCTCCGCCTACTACGCGCCATCGGCAGCCGCAGTGCAGATGTGCGAGGCGATTGTTCTGGACCGGAAGCGAATACTCCCCTGCGCTGCGTGGCTCCAGGGCGAGTACGACCTGTCAGGGATCTTCCTCGGCGTTCCCTGCAAACTCGGTGGCAGGGGGCTGGAGCAGATCATCGAGGTCGAGCTCACCGGCAAGGAACGCGTGGACCTCGGCAGGAGTGCGGAGGCGGTGCGAGGGCCGATGGGCGTGCTGGGCCTGTAGCGCATCCAGGGCGACAGGTTGGCCCGGTTGGTGCACACCTGACGATGCGACGACGCGCCACGACCCTGCGGCGCGTCAACCAAGGGGGGGAGGGAGATGACAACTGGACGACCGGAGCGCCCGGAACGCCCTGGAGATGAAGAGCGCCCGGTACCGCAGACGGGTGGGGCGGACGCAGTGCCCGGCACGCCGTCGACAAGCGGCAAGGGTGTGCACGGGGCGGAGGAACGGCGCAGGACGCCGCGCGGCACGAAGGGCGCAGTACCCGCGCCGGATCACGAATCCAGGGGGAGTCCGGCCGTGATGATCGGATGGGTGATAGCCATCATTGCGCTCCTCGGCGTCCTGGCCTTTGTCTTCGGATGGGTGTAGGCCTGCGTCCGGCCGGCCCACGGCGGTAGCCCGGAGCGGACGGGCTGGCCCTCCGCTGCGGGGGGGGTAGGAAAGGGACGGGGTTCCGCGCAGTCTCGGCGTGACTACAAGCGCGGCAGCGTGACGCCGCTCTGCCCCTGGTACTTGCCCTTCTTGTCCTTGTAGGACACCTCCGGCGACTCCTCACCCCGGAAAAAGAGAACCTGCGCGATCCCTTCGTTCGCGTAGATTTTTGCCGGCAGGGGGGTCGTGTTTGATATCTCGAGCGTCACGAAGCCCTCCCACTCCGGCTCGAATGGCGTCACGTTCGTGATGATCCCGCAACGCGCATAGGTCGACTTCCCCACGGTGATCGTCACAACGTCGCGCGGTATCTTGAAATACTCCACGGAGCGGGCGAGCGCGAAAGAGTTGGGCGGAACGATGCAGACATCGCCCTCGAACTCCACGAATGAGCGCGGATCGAAGTGCTTGGGATCCACGACCGAGCTGAGCACGTTGGTGAAGATTCTGAACTCGCGAGCCACGCGCATGTCGTAGCCGTACGAGCTCACGCCGTACGAGATCACGCCTTCGCGAACCTGACGGTCCTCGAAGGGGTCGATCATCTGCTGCTCGCGGGCCATGCGGGTGATCCAGCGGTCGGACATTATCGACATGTAACGGTTTCCGGGCTCTCGGGATGGGAAACGCGCGGCGCCTGCCGTGCGGGCGTGAGTCGGTCGGCGGGCGAGGCGCGTGAATCTATCTGGCGACACCGCGCCGCGCCACGCGCGCGATGCGCTGCGATGCGGCCTGCGAGCCATGCGGTCTGCGAGCCGATGCGGCTTGCGAGCGATGCGGTCTGCGAGCTGTTGCGGCCCGCGAGATGATCGCGTGAGTTCGGTTGACACTCCGGCAGCAGCATGGGTAATTTTCTGTCCCGAATCAAGTGAAATATTTCACGAAGTCGGAGCACCATGTCCCTGAGCCGCACCTACCTGCCGGTGCTACTTCTTATTGGCTTCGTCGCCGCGAACGCGGCGATGATGGTGCTCCTCTCTCACCTCACGATCCGCCAGCGACCCACGCCCACCAAGGGAACGCCGTACGAATCGGGCATGCCGCCGCTGGGCGATGCTCGTGAGCGCTTCTCCGTCAAGTTCTACATGGTGGCGGTGCTCTTCATAATCTTCGACATCGAGACCGTTTTCATGATTCCGTGGGCCGCGTACTACCGCGAACTCTCGTGTGTCGTGCCGCTGGCCGACGGCGTCTGCCCCGCAGGATCGCTGTCCTTCTTCGGACTCGGCGAGATGCTCGTCTTCATCGCCATCCTGGTTGTCGGATTCCTCTACCTCTGGAAGAAGGGAGCGCTGCGATGGGACTGAGTCACCGCCCGGACAGCGAAGCGGTTTCGTACAGCCCGCAGTCACAGGAGGGTTGGGTGACCACGCGCCTCGACTTCCTCGTCAACTGGGGGCGCGCCAACTCACTCTGGCCAATGCCGTTCGGCACGGCATGCTGTGCGATCGAGTTCATGGCGACCGCGGCGAGCCGCTTCGACCTCGCCCGCTTCGGCATGGAGCGCATGAGCTTCTCACCGCGCCAGGCCGATGTGCTCATCTGCGCCGGACGAGTGCCCTTCAAGCTCGCGCCGGTCATCCGGCGCATCTGGCAGCAGATGCCGCAGCCCAAGTGGTGCATCTCCATGGGCGCGTGCGCCTCGTCGGGCGGCATGTTCGACAACTATGCCGTGGTGCAGGGTATCGACACGATCATTCCGGTGGATGTCTACGTACCGGGCTGCCCCCCGCGACCTGAGGGGCTCATGTACGGCATCATGATGCTCCAGGAAAAGGTGCTGAATGAACGCGGCTCCGATCGCAGCATCCGGGAGGAGATGGCGCCCGACCCGACGAGTCAGCTCTACATCTCCCCCGAAGCCATCGACGAGCTGTCCGAACCGTTCGGCAACTCCGTGCATCAGACACGGTCGGGCCTGTGAGCGACAACAGCTCCGGGATGACCGGGAACGGGCCAGGCGCGGCAATCGACGGCAGCCCTGCGCACGCCGGACCCTTTGCGATCGCCGGCGCGGGGCGGGGCCTCGGCGAGGACGCGCCGCAGCCGGCGACTCCCAAGGGCGTCCGCCATCGCGGCGGTGACGCGAATCCCTCGGCCCGCGTACTCGCGGCGCAGTTCGGCGACGCCGTGCGCCGCGTCGACGTCGGCTGGGGCGAGACGACTGTGACGATCGAAACCGCACGCGTGCTCGAGATCGTTCGCTGGCTCCATGACGACCCGGAGCAGCAGTACGACTACCTGTCCGATGTCACTGCGGTGGAGTACCGCGATCTGGAGCAACCGATCGAAGTTGTCTGGCACATTCGCTCGCTCCCTTTCCGCCGGTTCCTCCGGCTCAAGGCCCTGCTCGAGAAGGGGAAGCCGCTCGTTGTCCAGAGCGTGTGGCCCGTGTACAAGGGCGCCGACTGGCTCGAGCGCGAGTGCTATGACATGTTCGGGATCTCCTTCACGGGACACCCCGACCTGCGCCGCATTCTCATGTGGGAGCAGTACGCCGAGGGCTTTCCGCTGCGCAAGGACTTCCCGTTGCGCGGGCGCTTCAGCCGCGCCGAGCAATTGAAGCAGGCGCTCGCGGCCAATCCGGAAGCGCGCTACTCGGCGGAAGAGCTCACGATCGCCGACGCGTTCGAGGATATACCCGAGGAGATGCGCGCGCGTCTCGCCGGCGGTCGGCTGACGGGAGAGTAGGATGGCGACGACGAAGCGAACGGTCGAGGTCGAGCTGGCCACCACGGGCGTCGACCGCCACGGACGCCCGCGCCGGGTCCCGCTTGCCGTCGACGAGAGCGGCCAGCGAGTCGATATGGGCGACCATTCGGCCGATCCGGACATCGTGCCGCCCGAGCTGCTGGGCGATCACATGCTCATCAACCTCGGACCGCAGCACCCGGCGACGCACGGCGTGCTCAGGCTCGTCCTCGAGCTCGACGGTGAGACGGTCGTCCGCTGCATACCACATATCGGATACCTGCACTGCGGCTTCGAGAAGATCGGGGAGTACCGGCAGTACAATCAGATAATCCCGTGGACCGATCGCGAAGACTACCTGAACTCGATCGGCAACAACGTCGCGTTCTCGCTGGGCGCGGAGCGTCTGTTCGGCATCGAGTGCACGGAGCGTTGCGTGGTGCTGCGGGTGATCGCGATGGAGCTCTCGCGAATCATCTCGCACCTCGTCTGGCTCGGCACCACCTGCATCGACATTGGCGCGTTCACGCCATTCCTCTGGTCGTTCCAGGAGCGCGAGAACGTCTACAACCTGCTGGAGCGGTGGGTAGGTGCGCGTCTCACGACCAGCGCCACGCGCGTTGGCGGACTCGCGGCCGACATACCCGAGGGGTGGATGGATGGCCTCCGCGATTTCATCCGCACGTTTCCGCGCACGATCGATGAAGTGGACAGCATGCTCACCCGCAACGCGATCTGGGTGGGGCGCACGGTGGGGCTCGGCGTGATGTCCCCGGACGAGGCGATCAATTATGGCCTTTCAGGGCCCATGGCGCGCGCCTCCGGAGTCGCGTGGGACCTGCGGCGCGACAGCCCCTACATGGGCTACGAGACGTACGACTTCGACATTCCCGTGGGGACCAACGGCGATGTCTACGATCGCTACCTCGTGCGCATGGAGGAGCTCAGGCAGTCGGTTCGCATCCTGCGACAGGCGGCTGACCGGCTGCCGGATGGTCCCGTGAACGTCGACGACAACCGCATCATCCTGCCCCCCAAGTCGAAGGCGATGAGCGAGATGGAAGTGATGATCCACCACTTCAAGCAGGTGATGGAAGGGCCGCGGCCGCCCATCGGCGAGTCCTACGTCGCGGTGGAGAGCCCCAAGGGAGAGAAGGGATATTACATGGTTTCCGACGGGACATCGAAGCCAGTGCGCTGGCGCATCCGCCCGCCTTCCTTCGTGAACCTGTCGGCAATCCCGAAGATGGTCGAGGGGCATCTGCTCTCGGACGTCATCGCGATCAACGCGAGCATCGACATCGTGATGGGGGAGATCGACCGGTGAGTCGCCACGAGATGGGCGGAACGCATGCCGAGGCGCACGCCTCTCACGGGAGTGGCGGCCATGGTCATCCTGAGGAGTACCAGCCGGTGTTCACCGGCGAGCGTCGCAAGGATATCGACGCACTGCTCGTTCGCTATCCGACGAGAATGGCGGCTCTTCTGCCCGCACTCTGGATCGTGCAGGAAGAACGCGGCTGGGTGAGCGAGCGAGCGATGACGGAGGTCGCCGAGCTGCTCAGCCTCACGCCGGCGTACGTGAAGGGCGTGGTGACATTCTATACCATGTACCACCAGCACCCTGTTGGGCGGTATTTCATCCAGGTGTGCACGACATCGCCCTGCGGCATCTGCGGAGCGGAGGATGTCGTGAAGGCCTTCCTCAAGCATACCGGCTGCGGGGAACTGGGCGTGACGTCCGACGACGGTCGTTTCACCGTGATCGAGGTGGAATGCCTGGGCGCGTGTGGCTTCGCCACGCCCGTGATGATCAACTCCGAGTTCGTGGAGTCGGTGAAGGCCGGCTCCGTCCCGGACCTTCTCGCCAAACTGCACTGATGGGCTTTCCCCACAGGATTCACGATCGGGAGACGCCGGTGCTCTCACGCCATTTCGGCGATCCCGACGCGCGCTCGCTCGCGGGCTGGCGGCAGCGCGGCGGCTACCGGGCGCTCGAGCAGGCCCTGGCCATGTCCCCGGCCGATATCGTCGGCGTGGTGAAGGAGTCGGGCCTTCGCGGGCGCGGCGGTGCCGGGTTCCCGACCGGAATGAAGTGGTCGTTCATGAAGCCGGGAGACGGCAAGGCGCATTACCTCCTCTGCAACGCGGACGAATCCGAGCCCGGTACCTTCAAGGATCGCGAGATCATGCGCTGGACTCCGCACGCGCTCGTCGAGGGGTGCGCGATCGGGTCGTACGCGATAGGCGCCGAAACGTGCTACATCTACATCCGCGGGGAATTCACCGAGCCGCTGCACTGGATGGAGGCCGCCGTGCGCGAGGCATACGCCGACGGCATCCTCGGCCGCAACGCCATGGGCACGGGCAAGCACATCGACATGCATGTGCACAAGGGCGCCGGTGCCTATATCTGTGGTGAGGAAACCGCGCTCATGAACTCGCTGGAGGGGCGCCGCGGAAACCCGCGCATCAAGCCACCTTTTCCGGCGGTCGCGGGAGTGTTCGGCAAGCCGACGACCATCAACAACGTGGAGACTCTGGCCGCAATACCGCAGATCATCACGAACGGCGCCGAGTGGTACAGGGGCATGTCACTCTCGAATCCGAAGAGTGCGGGGACAAAACTCTTCTCCGTGTGCGGCAACATCGCGCGACCTGGAAACTACGAAGTGGTCATGGGCTTCCCCTTCGGCGAATTCATACACGATCTCTGCGGCGGGGCGCTGCCCGGCCGGAAGCTCAAGGCCGTGATTCCGGGTGGTGCGTCCGTTCCCATCCAGACCATTGAGGAAGCCGAGTCGACGCGCATGGACTACGAGGGATTCGTCGAAGGGGGAACGATGCTCGGCTCCGGCGGAGTCATCGTGATCGATGACGCGCAGTGCATGGTGAAGCAGATCGCCCGTCTGGCGCGCTTCTTCGCCCACGAGAGCTGCGCCCAGTGCACACAGTGCCGCGAAGGCACCGCGTGGGTCACGCGGATCCTCGAGCGCATGGAGGCCGGCGGAGGAACGCTGGAGGACCTGGACACCCTTCTCGAAGTGTCCGACAGCATGACGGGGACGACGATCTGCGTGCTCAGTGATTCCTGCGCGACGCCGATCGTTTCAGGAATCGCGAAGTTCCGCGACGAGTTCGAGGCCCACATCACGCAGAAGCGCTGTCCGATCCGCGCGGCGGCAGCGGCCTGATGACCGATCCCAAACTGATAAATATCACGGTCGAGGGACGGGCGGTCAGCGTGCCGGAGGGTACCTCCATCCTCGAGGCGGCCAAGCACGCGGGTATCCTGATTCCGCACTACTGCTACCACCCCGGTCTCCCCGTGGCCGGCGTGTGCCGCATGTGCCTCGTGGAGGTGGAGAAGGCACCCAAGCTTGCTCCGGCCTGCGCGACTGCCGTTGCCGACGGCCAGGTCGTGAACGTGTACACGGACAGGGCGCTGGAAGCGCGCAAGGGAGTCCTCGAGCTCCTGCTCATCAATCATCCGCTGGACTGCCCCATCTGCGACCAGGCCGGCGAATGCGAACTGCAGGACTACACGTTCCAGGAAGGGCGGGCCGAGTCGCGCTACATGGAGTCCAAGCGGTTCAATCCGGTCGAGGATTTCGGCGGCGATGTCCTGTACGTTCCCAACCGGTGCATCCTCTGCACGCGCTGCGTGAGGTTCATGGACGATGTCGCCCACGACCCCGTGCTCAACGTGAGCGAGCGCGGGGATCGCGCGCTGATCGGCAAGTTCGAAGGGGCCGACCTGACGAATCCATGGGCCGGCAACGTCGTCGAGCTCTGTCCCGTTGGAGCTCTGCTCTCCAAGGATTTCCTCAACAAGGCGCGCGCCTGGGAGCTCGACCGGGCGGCTTCCGTCTGCCCCAACTGCACGCAGGGATGCAACACGGTGGTCGAGACACGGGACAACGTCGTCGTCCGCCTCAAGGCTCGGCCGAACGACGAGGTCAACGGCTACTTCATGTGCGATCATGGGCGGCTGGACTATCGCTGGCTCAACCGCCGCGACCGGGTCACCGGCCCCATGGCGCGGCCGCGCGCAAACGGAAGCGGCGCCGGAGTGGATCGGGTCAACGGTGCAGACAGTGAGGGCGAACTGACAGCGGCTGACTGGGAGATCGCGCTCGAGGCAGCAGCCCGCATGCTGTCCGACAGGCGGGCGTTCGTGCTCGCGTCGCCGATGCTGTCCAACGAGTCGCTGTATCTTCTCTCGCAGCTCGTGGCGAAGACCGGTGGGCGCGGAGTATTCCGAGTGGAAACAGGACCGGAGGCGCCGCTCCCGGGTGTCGCCGACCTCGCCCTTCGCGCGGACCGTGCGGCGAACGTCGATGGTGCGGAACTGCTCGGCTTCCGCCGGAGCGACAGCCCCCTCGATGATCTGCAGCAGGGTGACGTCCTTGTCGTGGCTGACGATGATCTCGATGGCCTGGATACGGCTGCGCTCGCCCGGGCGTCCGCCATGCTCGTGATCGGCACGACGCACCCGGCCGCCGCCCACCGGGCATCGGTCGTCCTCCCGACCACCAACATGAGCGAGGAGGAGGGAACCTTCGTGAATGTTCGCGGTCGCGTACAGCGTTACTTTCAGGCACGGTCCGGGCCGGGTGTGGCGCGACCAGCGTGGTATGTGCTGTCGGAGCTTCTCGCCTCGATGGGTGAACGCACCGGCTACGCCATACCATCCGCGGCATTCGCTGCACTCGCCGCGGCGCGCCCCGAGTTCGCTGGCATGAGCTACGATTCTCTCGGTAGCCGCGGCGCCGTGGTCACGAGCGAGCGGTACCGCAGAGATCCACAGCCGGCGGCTGTAGGTACGGGCGCAGGTGCTGGTTCGGGCGCAAGTGGGACAGAGCAGCCGGGCGCTCCATGATCGTATCCGGGCCGGCTCCGATCGCCCTGCTGCAGTTGGCTGATCCCATGCAGCCGCCGCCGAGCACCACGATCTTTCTCATCGCGACCGTGATCAAGATGCTGCTTGTCTTCACGGTCTACATGGTGGGCGTCGCGCTGCTCACGCTCGCCGAGCGCAAGATCTCGGCGTGGATACAGGATCGACACGGCCCGAACCGCGTGGGACCGTGGGGTCTGCTGCAGCCGGCCGCGGACGGCCTCAAGAACATCATGAAGGAGGAGACGTACCCTGCCGAGGCGAACAAGACGCTGTTCGTCCTCGCTCCGGTCATCGCTTTCATCCCGGCACTTATCACATGGGCCGTGATTCCGTTCGCGGCACCGTGGCCCAGTCCCTGGGGAAGGATCGACATGGTGCTCGCCGATCTTCCGATCGGTTTCCTCTATATCATAGCTCTCGCCTCGCTCGGGGTGTACGGCATCGTGCTCGCCGGCTGGGCTTCCAACAACAAGTACTCTCTACTGGGTGGCCTGCGGGCGAGCGCGCAGATGGTCTCCTACGAGATCGCGCTCACGATGTCGCTGATTCCCGTGCTGCTGCTGGCCGGGAACGTGAGTCTCACGGCCATCGTGCAGCAGCAGGGTTGGGGACTGTACAACGCCCTCACGCTCAGCGTGGCCTGCTTTGTCTTCCTCGTCGCATCCTTCGCGGAGACCAACCGGCTGCCGTTCGATCTCCCGGAGGCGGAATCCGAACTGATCGCGGGCTACCACAGCGAATACAGCGCGATGAAGTTCTCGCTCTTCTTCATCGCCGAGTATGCCAACATGGTGACGGCGAGCGCGCTCATGGTGACGCTCTTCTTCGGTGGCTGGGACATTCCCTTCTGGGCGAGGGACAACAACGGTCCGTGGGCGTGGTGGATCACGCTGCTGACGCTTGGCGCCTTCGCGGTCAAGGTCGTCTTCTTTCTGTTCCTGTTCATGTGGGTGCGCTGGACGCTTCCGCGATTCCGCTACGATCAGCTCATGTCCCTTGGCTGGAAGTTCATGCTGCCACTCGCGCTCGGGTACATCGTCATCATCGCGTCGGCCATCCTGGGCCTGGACGCCGCGGGCATCGAGCGCGGCAACATGTTCGGCGTGATGCTGCTGGCCCTGAACATCGTTCTCGTACTCGTACTCTTCGTGATGCTCGATCGCGGACGCATCGTCAGCCCTGCCAGCTCGCGCCTCTCGGCGGCCGAGCTCGCATCGCTGAGGTCGCGCAGCAGGCGCGAGGTCGTGCCCGCCACCGCCGGGAGCGCTGGAGACTGAAATGGCGATAGGAGTCAAGGTTCTGGAGCGACCCGTCGAACAGGTGAGCTACGTGCGCGCGACGCTCGGCGGGCTGGCGCGCACGTTCAGGCATCTCGTTGATCCCCACAAGGTGACGGTCCAGTACCCCGAGGTGAAATGGCAGATCTCGCCTCGCTGGCGTGGAACGCACCGCATGCTCACGACGGAGGACGGCAAGGCGAAGTGTGTTGCCTGCGGGCTCTGTCCCACCGTGTGTCCGGCGAACTGCATCAAGCTCGTTCCCGGTGAGGATGAGAAGGGCAACCGTTACCCGCTGGTGTTCGAGATCGACGAGTTCCGCTGCATCTTCTGCGGCTATTGCCAGGAAGTCTGCCCGGAGGAGGCAATACATGTCGGAAGGCACTATGAGAACTCCGAGTACAGCCGGGAAGGATTCGTATACGATCTCGAGCGGCTGATGGCGCAGACGCATCCGGTGTGCGAGATGTGGGATCCCGCCGACCCGAGCGGCGAGTGACCTACCCGCTCTTCTACACGTTCCATTTCTACCTCTTCGGGCTGATAGCCGTTGCATCGGCCATCGCCTTCGTCACACGCCGGAGTCCGGTGGCAGCGGCGCTCTGGCTGGTCGCGACTCTCTTCTCTCTCGCGGCCATGTTCGTTCTGCTCGATGCCGAATTCATTGCGGCGATCCAGATACTCGTCTACGCCGGGGCGATCATGGTCGTCTTCCTGTTCGTGATCATGCTGCTGAATCTCGGCCAGGGCGGCGCGGTGACCGACGCACGCGGGCTGTGGCCGCGTCTCGCGGCCGGTGCGGTTGGTCTCGTCCTGCTCACCCAGGTACTCGTGCTGGCCCGGTCGGAGCTTCCCGAGTCTCTCTTCATACCGGCGGGGCGCACCGCCGAAGAGGTGGCCCGGTCCGGCGTCGTGACGCCCTTTGCGGCGCCGCTCTTTCGCGAGTACCTCCTGGCGTTCGAGATCACCAGCATCCTGCTGCTCACGGCGATCGTCGGCGCGGTCGTCCTCGCGCGGCGAGCAGACTGATGCTGGCCGAGTCTCTCTTCTTCTCCGCCGTCCTCTTCGTGATCGGCGTGATCGGCGTGCTCACGCGCAGGAACGCCATCATTGTCTTCATGTGCATCGAGCTCATGCTCAATGCGGTGAATCTGACTTTCATCGCGTTCGCCCGTGTGTATGGAGCCGCAGGACAGGTCTTCGTGTTCTTCGTGATGACCGTTGCAGCGGCTGAAGCGGCCGTGGGGCTGGCGATCATCATCGCGCTCTACCGCCACCGGCAGACGGTCGATCTGCAGCAGATCAATCTCCTCAAGGGATGATGCTTCTCCAGAGCGTGAACGCCGGCAGCGCGAGCGAGTCGTTGCACGCCGGGGCGCATCCTCTCTCCGGCGGGGCCGCGGAGTGGCTGTGGCTCCTGCCCCTGCTCCCCCTGCTCGGGTTCGTGATCAACGGGCTCCTGTCAGTGTTCACGGCGACGCGCATGGGGCCGGGTGACCCGTCCGCCGCGTCGGCCGCGACGGGGGTGGCCCGCACGCACGAGGACGGCCGTCACCCCGCCGCCATCGTCTCGAGCGTGATCGGTCCCCTCGTCCTCCTGCTCTCGTTCGCACTCGCCGTCTGGATGCTCACCGACATGCTCGCCGCCGGTGCGATCGAGGGTCCTTTCCTCCAGCACTATTTCAGTTGGATGCCGGCCGGCGATCTGACCATCGACGCAGCTTTCCAGCTCGACCAGCTCTCGATGGTCATGGTCCTCGTGATCACGGGCGTGGGCGCGCTCATACACATCTTCAGCGTCGGCTACATGCGCGCCGATCCGGGGTACCCGCGCTACTTCGCGTATCTGAATCTGTTCGTGTTCTTCATGCTCGTCCTCGTCCTGGGAGCGAGCTATCCCGTTCTTTTTGTGGGCTGGGAGGGCGTGGGTCTCTGCTCGTATCTGCTGATCGGGTTCTGGTTCACTGACAGGGCGAACGCTGACGCAGGCAAGAAGGCGTTCATCGTGAACCGGATCGGCGACTTCGGGTTCCTGGTCGCGATGTTCATGCTCTTCGCCAACCTCGGCGTGCTCGATTTCGCAGGTGTCAACGCGGCGGCACCATCGCTCGGCAGCGGAAGTACCCTGACCACCGCGATCTGCCTCTTCCTGTTTCTCGGCTGTGCCGGCAAGAGCGCGCAGATTCCGCTCTACGTCTGGCTCCCGGATGCGATGGCGGGACCGACACCCGTATCGGCGCTCATCCACGCGGCCACGATGGTCACGGCCGGTGTGTATCTCGTCGCCCGCAGCGCCGCACTGTTCGCAATGTCGCCCGTTGCCAGTCTCACCGTTGCACTCGTCGGCGCCCTCACGGCGCTGTTCGCGGCGACTATCGGGCTCAAGCAGTGGGACATGAAGAAGGTGCTCGCATATTCGACCATCTCGCAGCTCGGCTACATGTTCGTGGCGGTTGGCGTCGGCGCGTACGTGGCAGGGATGTTCCACCTGGTGACGCACGCATTCTTCAAGGCGCTTCTCTTCCTGGGAGCCGGCTCGGTCATCCACGCGATGCACGCAGCGTATCACCACACGCACAGCCATGAGGACGCGCAGGACATGCGCAACATGGGCGGCCTTCGCCGTGCACTTCCGTGGACGTGGGGCCTGATGTGGATCGCCACCCTCGCTATCGCGGGCATCCCGGTTTTCTCCGGCTTCTTCTCCAAGGACGAGATACTGACCGGCGTGTTCGCACGCGCCCACGATACGCCCCTCGCCGACGCCACGCTGCTGGGCGTCCCCGGCGGCTTCGTCATGTACGCGATCTATGGGCTCGGGCTCGTTGTCGCCCTGCTCACCGCCATATACATGACGCGGATGATGCTCTACACCTTCCACGGGTCCAACAGGACCGGAGAGGAGGAGCGGAAACACCTGCACGAAGCGCCCTTGCTCATGACACTTCCGCTCATCGTCCTCGGCGCGCTGAGCGCCGCTGGTGGCTGGCTCAACCTCCCGGCGATCTTCGCTTTCCTCGGCCCGGAGCGTCTGCTGCATGACTGGCTCGCACCGGTGGTGGAGGCACCCGCGCTCGTGCTGGCCGGCGGCCGCGAGCCGCATCTCTCTCATGGCACGGAGCTCGTGCTGATCGGCGTGGCTGTCACCGCCGCGCTGGCAGGGATTGTCTTCGCTCTTGCGCGACTGAAGACCGCCCGCCTCGTGCCCAAGCGCGACGCCGCACCGGAGACCGGCATGCACCGCGTGCTTGCCAACAAGTATTACGTGGATGAAGCGTATGACCGCGGCATCGTGGGGCCAACCGTGTCCGGCTCGCGCCACGTGCTCTGGCGCGGGATCGACGCCGGAATCATCGACGGTCTCTTCGTCAATGGCAGCGCGTACCTGATGCGCGGCGTCGGTTGGCTTGGTTCGCGGCTGCAATCCGGGCAGACGGGCGTCTACGCGTGGGTCTTCGCGCTGGGGGTTCTGCTGCTGTTGGGCGCCTTCACACTCGGCTGAGAGAGATGAACGACCTTCTCCGCACGGCCGGTTATGACGGCTGGATACTCCCGGCCCTGCTCATCGTCCCCCTGATCGGCGCCGTCGGGCTCTGGATACATGGCGCAATCGTTCCGCACGGAGAGGACAGGACGGACCCGGAGCCTGACGGCGCCGCGCGCTGGATCGCCCTCGGCATCCTTCTGCTCGAGTTCCTGCTGTCACTCGGGCTCTGGTGGTCCTACGATCCGGCCGGCCCCGCCTGGCAGGCGGGCGTCACCGCCAGGTGGATTCCTTCGTGGGGCGTCAGCTTCGCTCTCGGCATTGACGGGATTGCCGTGATGATGATCCTGCTCACGACTTTCCTGATGCCGCTCTCAGTGTTGGGGAGCTGGACCGGAATCCGGACGAAGACGCACAGTTTCTACGCACTGCTGCTCGTGCTCACGACCGGAATGCTCGGCGTTTTCATGGCGCTCGACCTGGTGCTGTTCTATGTCATGTGGGAGGTCATGCTCGTTCCGATGTACTTCATCATCGGCATCTGGGGCGGGGCACGGCGCGTGTATGCGAGCCTCAAGTTCTTCATCTACACGATGCTCGGCTCGCTGGTCATGCTCGTCGCCATCCTGTTTCTTGGCAGTATCGCTCGGGATCCGGCGACGGGGACGTGGAGCTTCGCGTACGCGGACGCCATCGGCGCTGCGAGTGCCCTGACGCTCACCGGCTCACTGCTGCTCTTCGGCGCGTTCTTCCTTGCCTTCGCGGTCAAGGTGCCGATGTTCCCGTTCCATACATGGCTGCCGGATGCCCACGTGGAAGCGCCCACCGCGGGCTCGGTGATACTTGCCGGTATCATGCTGAAGATGGGCACATATGGATTCCTCCGCTTCGCCCTCCCGCTATTCCCCGACGCCGCGATGCATCCCACGGTGCGCATCAGCATTCTCGCGCTCGCCGTCGTCGGCATCATCTACGGCGCGCTCGTGGCGATGGTACAACCCGACTTCAAGAAGCTCGTCGCCTACTCTTCCGTCAGCCATCTCGGCTTCGTCATGCTGGGCATATTCGCTCTCACTCTCGAGAGCGTGCAGGGTGCGCTCATGGTGATGATCAACCACGGCATCTCCACGGGCGCACTGTTTTTTCTGATCGGGATGATCTATGAGCGACGCCATTCCCGCATGATCGACGATTACGGTGGCATCGCGCGGGTGGTGCCGCTGTTCGCTGCGCTATTGACGTTCGTCGCGCTCAGCAGCATCGGACTACCCGGAACGAACGGCTTCGTGGGCGAGTTTCTGGTGCTGGTTGGCGCGTTCAGAACGCATCCACTGCTCACGACGGTCGCGACGACGGGAGTGATCTTCGCCGCCGCATATCTGCTCTGGGCCATCCAGCGCATCCTCTTCAACCCGCTGAAGCACACGGAGAACGTGGCGCTGACCGACCTCAACTGGCGCGAGCTCGGGCTCATGGCACCACTGGTCGCCGTCATCATCTGGCTCGGCATCTACCCCGCGCCAGTACTCAGGCGCATGGAGCCATCCGCCGCGCGCTTCATAGAGCAGGTGGAAGCGGGCGCTGCCCGCAGCACGATGCGCGCACAGGCTGGTGCTTCCGCGCCCGGGCGGGAAATGCGGCCCGCAGCGGGGGGGGGGGGGGACCGCTGTGGTGACGTTCGAGCTGACGCATCCGGGCGAGCTCGCGCTGGCGCTCGGGCCGGACCTGCTGCTCATGGGAGGCGCGATGATCCTCCTGCTCTGGGCCGGGTGGCGGCGCGAGAGCGAGAGCCACCAGCGGGCCGTCGGAGTCGGCTCGCTGGTACTCACGGGTCTGGTCGCGGCCGCCGTCGTCGCATATCTCATGGCCGACGTCTCGGCGGGACGCGGCGCGATCGCGGTCGACAGGTTCCGCTGGATAGCGGACCTTGTCTTCCTGCTCGGCACGGGGTTCACCGTCGCCCTGTCGATGGACTATAACAGACGGCAGGGTATCACGTCGCCGGAGACGCACGTTCTCGTCCTGTTTGCGACGTCCGGGATGATGCTGCTCGCCGCAGCGCGCGACCTCATGATCGTCTTCCTGGGCATCGAGGTGATGTCCATCGCCGTGTACGCGCTCTCGGCCGTGAACAGGCGCAGCGTGCGCGGCGCGGAGGGCGCGCTCAAGTATTTTCTGCTGGGCGCGTTCTCGACCGCGTTCCTCCTCTACGGAATCGCGCTCGTCTACGGAGCGACGGGCGCGACCGAGCTGCTCGTCATCGGCGAGCGTATCTCGGAGTTCGGCCTCTCAGGGAGTCCGATACTCCTGGCCGGAATCGCGCTGCTCCTGGTCGGATTCGCGTTCAAGGTGGCGGCGGCACCGTTCCACATGTGGGCGCCGGACGTGTACGAAGGCGCCCCCACTCCGATCACCGCGTACATGGCGGCATCGGTCAAGGCGGCCGCGTTCGCTGCGTTCCTCCGGGTATGGCTGGAGGCTTTTCCGCTCGTTGCCGAGCACTGGCACACCGCTGTCGTCGCTCTCGCAGTCGTGACGATGATCGGCGGCAACGTCATCGCGCTTTCGCAGCGCAACATCAAGCGGCTGCTGGCCTACTCGAGCATCGCCCACGCGGGCTACGTTCTCATCGCCGTCGCCGTCGGCTCGCGGCTCGGCGCCGCTGCCTTCCTCTTCTACCTGACGGCCTACACCCTCGCGACCATGGGTGCGTTCGGCGTCGTCGTCGCCCTTGGCAACGAGGGGGAGTCGAATCTGCACGTCGACGATTACTCAGGACTGTGGACAACACGTCCCTGGCTCGCGGCCGCCATGGCGATCTTCATGCTGGCGCTTCTGGGATTCCCGGTATTCGGCGGCATCGGGTTCTTCGCCAAGTGGTATCTTCTCGAAGCCACACTGGCTGCGCCGAACGCCGAGGCGCTGCTCGCGATCACGCTCGTACTCACGAGCGTCGTGTCTGCCGGCTACTATCTGTATGTCGTGATGGTGATGTTCATGCGTCCACACCGGGATGGGGCATTCGCGGGGCCGCGGGCCGGGGGTCTCACGAAGCTCGTGGTGGGCGCTGCAGCCCTGCTCATTCTCGCCTTTGGCGTCTATCCGGAGCCGCTCGTGCGGCTCACCCGGCGTGCGACGGCGGCGGTCATCGGGCAGCAGGTGCCCAGCGCGAGACTGCCGGAGCCCTCCGCCGTTCCGCTGCGGTAGCACGACAGGGGGGGGTTGCGCCGCGGAATCGAAGAGCATCCACAGCAGAGACTCACGATGACAACGAGCGCAGGGATATTCCGGCAGTATGACATTCGTGGTGTGGTCGGAGACGATCTCACCGGTGAGGCCGCGCGCGCGATCGGGCGCGCGTTCGCGACGCTTCTCGCGGATCGTGACATCGGCGGTGCCGTCGCCGTGGGGCGCGACAACCGGCCCAGCGGATCGGAGCTCAGGGCGCAGCTCGTGCGTGGGCTCGGCGAATCGGGTGTGGACGTGGTGGACATCGGCATAGTTCCGACTCCCCTGCTCTACTGGTCGCTGCACCACCTCGACGTCGCAGGCGGCATCCAGATCACGGGCTCGCACAATCCGCCGGAGTACAACGGCTTCAAGCTGTCCGTGGGTCAGGCATCGCTGCACGGCGAGGAGATAGCCGGCCTGCACGAGATCATCGCCGCCGAGCGCTTCCGAACGGGGAATGGGAGCGTGCGGGAAGAGAAGGTGATCGACCGCTACATCGACGACATCGTGACACGCGTCGGTCCACTCTCCCGTGACCTGCGCATGGTGATCGATTGTGGCAACGGCGTGGGTGCCGTCGTCGCGCCGGCCCTCTTCGAGCGGCTCGGCGTCGCGTTCACCGGCATCTTCTGCGAGAGCGACGGCACCTTCCCCAACCACCATCCCGATCCCACGGTGGCAGCCAATCTGCAGGACCTCATTGTCACCGTCGAGAACGAGACGGCCGACATCGGAATCGCCCTCGACGGAGACGCGGACAGGATTGGCGTCGTCGATGCCCGGGGCGAGATCATCTGGGGCGATCACGTGCTCATCCTGTACGCGCGCGACGTGCTGGAGCGAACGGGCAGGGGTCAGCCGATCATCTTCGACGTGAAGTGCTCGCAGGCCCTGCCGAAGGCCATCGAGGATGCGGGCGGCGTTCCGATCATGTGGAAGACAGGACATTCGCTGATCAAGGACAAGATGAAGGCCGAGAAGGCGCCCGTTGCCGGCGAGATGTCGGGGCACATGTTCTTCGCCGAAGGGTTCTACGGACATGACGATGCACTGTATGCCGCGGCGCGTCTCCTCCGCATAGTGGCCGATTCAGGGAAGAGCGTGGCCGGGATGCTTTCCGACGTGCAGCACTTCGTTGCCACCCCCGAGATTCGGGTCGACTGCCCCGACGACAGGAAGTTCGGCATCGTGGAAGACGCCGTTCGGTACTTCAAGTCGAAGTACGATGTCGTGGATGTCGATGGTGCGCGCGTCCTCTTCGGCGATGGCTGGGGGCTGATCCGGGCATCCAACACTCAGCCGGTGCTCGTGCTCCGGTTCGAGGCCAGAACCGCTGAGCGACTCGCCGCGATCCGCGCCGAGATCGAGTCATGGCTCCGCGAACAGGGAGTGCAGGTCCTGGCGTGAGGCCCGGGCGCTGGCTTATTCTCGGCCTCGCCGGCGCCGCGCTCGTACTCCTCGCTGGTCGCGGTCTCGCCAGCATCTACATCGACCGCCTCTGGTACTCGGCGATGGGTGCTGCGGACCTCTGGCGCGTGCAGACCCTGACCACCGCCGCGCTGCTCTCGGCCTCCGCCGTCGTCGGCGCCCTTTTCGTGTTCGCGAATCTTCTCGCCGTTCGCCGCTCTGTTGTCTCGCTCGTATTGCCCCGCCGCGTTGGCGACATCGAGATCGGGGAGGAAATCCCCGGGCGCTACCTCACATGGACCGTCATCGCGATCTCGGTTCTTTTTGGCTTGCTGCTCACCATCTGGCAGGAAGGCTGGACATCCGCCTGGATCGCCTTTCACGGTCTCCCGTTCGGTGAAACCGATCCGTTTTTCGAGGCCGACCTTGCCTTCTTCGTCTACTGGCTCCCCTTCGAGCGCTCGCTGTACTTCTGGTCTCTCATCGCCGTTCTGGCCGTGACGGCCCTGGTCGTCTTCCTCTACGCTCTCACGCCAAGCCTGCGATGGGAACGAGGGACTCTGCATGTATCCCGCTACGTGCGACGCCACCTCACCGTGCTTGGCGGACTTCTGCTGCTCGTGCTGGCCTGGAGCTACCGGCTGGATACCTTCTCCGTGCTGGTTGACGGGAGTGGCACTGCCGGGCTTTTCACACCCGCGGATCACGCGGTATCGATCCCCGGCAACCAGATCCTGTCCTGGTTGACCGCGTGCGTCGCTGTGCTCGTCGTCGTGTTCGGATGGCTCGGACAGACACGCGCGGCTTTCGTTTCCGTGACCGTGATAATCGTCCTCTCGCTCGTCACGCGTGAACTCGCTCCACTGCTGGCCTCGCGGCTCTCCCCGCCGGGGAGCCCCATCACCCGTGTCAGCGACTATGAGGACACGCGTGCCGGCTATTCGCGCCGGGCCTTCGGCATCGAGCTGCTCGAGACGACGGACAGTGAACTTGCGTACGACGGATTGCGGGACGCCGTACGCCACGTGCCGGCGTGGGATCCGGAAGCACTGCTCCGAGCGATCGAGAGCGCTGCCGACGGCGCCCTGACCGGGCCGCGTGTGGGATGGCAACTGTCGCCAATGGGACTCATCGCATTGGTACCCGAACGATTGCGCCGGCCGGACGCTGCTTCGCCGGACGGCGGCGTGGAGTGGACCGTGCACCGCATTCTCGCGAGCGAAGCGAGCGCGTTCGGCGCGCCCGTCCCGGCCGTTGACTCCGGTGATCCCGATGCAGGACAGATCGTTCTTCCTTCATCCCTCGTCGCCGATTCCATGTCGGGATACGTCATCATCGCGGACACGCTCGGCGTGGTCCCGGCACCCGCGCTCACGGGCGGCCTCTCGCGCCTGGCGCACGCCTGGAGTCTGCAGAACTTCCGGCTGCTGCTCGGAGAGTTGCCGCCCAGGCGGCCCGAGATGCTGCGCCTGCGCGACGTTCGAGAGCGCGTCGCTGCGCTCGCGCCGTTCTTCGTCCAGGGGAGCGGGGTGCTTCCCGTACTCGTGGCCGATTCTCTTTACTGGACCGTCGAGCTGTACTCGGCGTCCTCCAGCTTTCCACTCGCGCTCGATCTCGAGATCGTCGGTTCCGACTACAGCTATTTCCGTCATGCGGCGACGGCGATCGTCAGCGCGGCCACTGGACGCGTCGCCATTCTCCCAGCCGCTTCACTGGATCCGATCGCGCGAAGCTGGATACGACGTTTTCCAATGCTCTTCGCCTCCGCATCCGACATCCCGGCGGCGTTGCTGGCGGTGCTGCCGCCGGTGCTCGACGCCGCTCGCGTTCAGGCCACGATCTTCGCTCGCTTCGGGCAGCGCGGAGACACCGTCCGCGCTCGCCACCTCCCGCGCGAGAGCGGAGCCGATTCGGCGCTCGCGCGAGGAGCCGATCCTCTCATCGGGCTCGGCGAGACTGTCGGCGCGCGCTGGCTCGCATGGACGGTGCCAGTGCTCGATGCCAGCGACCTCGTCATCGGCACTGTTGTGGCACTCGGGGGCGGGCAGGCGTTCGAGGGTGCCCAGCGTGGTGTCTTCTGGATGCCCATCGCCGCACCGCATGTCGAATGGCAGAACGCACTCGATCGCCTGCGGCTGCAGAGTGACAGCGGCCGGGTGATCCCGGGCGATCCTGGCGCCGCAAGAGGCGCCGTTCGCAGCGTCCCCGTTTCAGCCGGCGTAGCCCTCGTGCAGCCAGCGTACGCCTGGCCCGCGGGAGGATCGCCCACGCTCGCGCAGGTCTCCGCGCTGTACGGTGACGAGGCGAGGACCGGCGCCACGCTGAGTGCCGCTGTCGGTTTGGGGATCGACGCCGCGACGCCGTCCTACCCTGCAGAATCGGACGACGATCGTGCCGGTTTGCGCCGGCTCTACCAGAGCATGAAGTCGGCCCTCGCACGCGGAGACTGGGCAGCCTTCGGTGCGGCGTTCGACTCGCTCGGCGCATTTCTCGCTCCGGCACCGTGATCGTGCCCACGCTGCAACGCACAGCCGTCGTCGCTCTCGGCGGCAACGCGCTCTCTCCCGCCGGCGAGCGATCGACCATTCACGACCAGTTTCGCTACACGCGCCAGAGCCTCGACCCCGTCGTTGACCTGGCGCTGGCGGGGTGGCGGCTGTGCATTGTCCACGGAAACGGACCGCAGGTGGGCGATGCGCTCGTGCGCAACGAGGTGGCGCGTCACGACGCGGCTCCCCTGCCGCTGGGCGTCCTGGTGGCTGCCACGGCCGGCTGGATCGGATACATGATCCAGCAGTCGCTGGAGAATGCCCTGCGGGCCGGAGGCAGCCAGCGCGTTGCGGCAACGATCATCACGCAGGTTCACGTCGCTCGCGACGACACATCGCTGGGGAATCCGACCAAGTTCATCGGACACGAGATTCCGACCGATCGCGCGGAAGCTCTGGTCGCGGAGGGCCATCCGATTCGGTCCGATTCCCGCGGGCGCCTGCGCCGCGTCGTCGGCAGCCCGGCTCCTCTTGCCATCCACGAGATCGGGAGCATCAGGGAACTGCTCGACCGGGATGTGATCGTCATTGCCGCCGGCGGTGGCGGCGTTCCGATCTACTACGATGATCAACTCCAGGGATGGGAGGGAATCGACGCGGTCGTGGACAAGGATCTCGCGGCCGCGGTACTCGCGCGCGATCTCGGCGCCGAACTGCTTCTGATTCTCACCGATGTCGACGCCGTGTATGCCGACTGGGGAAAGCCGATGCAGCGAAAGTTGCCCCGTCTGACAGTAACGCAGGTCGAGGAGCTCGACCGTGCAGGAGCGTTCGGCGAGGGTAGCATGGCACCGAAGGTGCGCGCCGCGGTAGACTTCGTGCGGCATGCGCACGGCCGTGCGATAATCACGGAGCTCGGCGCAGGGCGCGAATCCGTGCGTGGCGAGGCGGGAACGACGATCACAATGGAGAAAGAGTGAATATCCACGAATACCAGGCCAAGGGGATCTTTCGGGAGGAGGGAATCCCCATTCCGCCGGGCGAGGTCGCAACGACGGCGGACCGCGTCAGACAACTCGCCGAGCAGTACGGGGGGACCGTTGTCGTGAAGGCGCAGGTTCACGCTGGCGGACGCGGCAAGGCGGGTGGGGTGAAGCTGGCCGCCAGCCCCGGGGAAGCGGCGAAGGTTGCCAGCGGAATCCTCGGCATGACGATCAAGGGGCTCACGGTCGAGAAGGTCCTCGTCACACCGGCGGCCGCCATCGCCTCGGAAGCGTACGTCGGAATCATCGTCGACCGCGCCTCGCGCCGCCCCGTATTCATGGTGAGCCCCGCGGGCGGGATAGACATCGAGGAAGTGGCCGAGAGCACACCGGACAGGATACTGCGTCTCCCCGTCGATCCGCGGTATGGCCTGCTGGGCTTCCAGGCGATGCGGCTCGCGTTCTTCCTGTATGACGACATCAAGCAGGCGCGCCAGTCGGCGCGGATCATGGCGCAGCTCTACCGCGCATTCATGAATAGTGGCGCATCGCTTGCCGAGATCAATCCGCTGATAACGACGCCGGATGGGGATGTTGTAGCCCTGGACGCCAAGATGGTAATCGATGACAACGAGCTCGATCGTCGGCCGGAGATAGCAGCGCTTCGCGACGAGAGCGCGGAGGCGCCGAGCGAGGTCGCGGCGCGGCACGCCAACCTCACTTTCATCAAGCTCGATGGAAATGTCGGGTGCGTGGTGAACGGCGCCGGACTCGCAATGGCCACCATGGATCTCGTCAAGTATTACGGTGGCGATCCCGCCAACTTCCTCGACATCGGGGGTTCGTCGAATCCGGACAAGGTCGTGAGCGCCCTCCGGATCATCACGGCCGACCCGAGCGTGAAGGCCATTCTATTCAATATCTTCGGCGGGATCACTCGCACAGACGACGTGGCCAACGGCATCGTGGCCGCGACGAAGCAGAATCCGCTCGAGGTTCCGATCGTGATCCGACTCACCGGCACCAACGAGGAAATTGCGGTGAAGATTCTCGAAAAGAACGGCTTTACGGCGCTGACGGACATGGACAAGGCAGTTGAACGCGCCGTAGCGCTGGCGACTGGGGGCAGGGCAGCGTGAGCATATTCATTGACAGCACGACGAAACTCGTCGTGCAGGGAATCACGGGGCGTGACGGCTCCTTCCACGCCGAGCAGATGATCGAGTACGGCACGAAGGTCGTCGCCGGCGTGACTCCGGGGAAGGGCGGCCGGAAGTTCGGGGATTCCGTTCCGATCTTCGATACCGTCGCGAAGGCGGTGGCGGAAACCGGCGCAACGGCCAGCGTCATCTACGTGCCGCCACCATTTGCCGCTGATGCCATCATGGAAGCCGCGGATGCCGGGGTCGCGCTCATCGTCGCGATCACGGAGGGAGTGGCGGTGCTCGACATGACGCGCGTATCTCCATTCGTGAACGAACGTGGCGCGCGACTCCTCGGTCCCAACTGTCCGGGCCTGATATCACCCGGCAAGTCGAAGGTCGGAATCATCCCGGGGCGTATCTGCACGCCCGGGCCGATCGGCCTCGTGAGCCGATCGGGTACGCTGACATACGAGGTCGTCTTCCAGCTCACGCGGGCTGGCCTGGGACAGACGACATGCGTCGGGATCGGCGGTGATCCGATCAACGGAACCGGGTTCATCGATTGCCTGGACGCGTTCGAGAAGGATGCCGACACGAAGGCGGTGGTGATGATCGGCGAGATCGGCGGCACGGATGAGCAGGACGCCGCACGCTTCGTCGCCGAGCGGATGCGAAAGCCGGTGATCGGATTCATCGCCGGACAGACGGCGCCACCCGGCCGCCGCATGGGACACGCGGGAGCGATCATCTCGGGCTCTTCCGGCACGGCAGCGGAGAAGATCCAGGCGTTCAGCGACGCAGGGGTCGGTGTGGCGAAGCGGCCCATGGACGTCGTGGAGCTCATCAGGGAGCGAATGTGAATCTGGCCGCGATCGTCGACGCCAGGCGGGCCATCGTCCCGCTTGCTGCCGCCTCTCTCCCTGAAGCGTCCGCGCTGCTCGTCGAGCGACTGGTCTCGGCGGGCGCCGTCACGAAACCCGATCAGTTGCGTGAGCGGGCGCGCGAGGAACGTCCGGAGGACATCGTGGCCATGGGCGATCGGGCCTTTCTGCTTCACTACCGTACCGACTCGGTTCGGGAACTCGTCGTGGCGATCGGCACGTCGCGCGACCCGATATGTCGCGGCCTGGGCGAGAGCGACAAGCAGTGTGCGAGGATCGTGCTGCTCATCGTCGCGCCCCCGCGCATGGCCGCCCGGTATCTGCAGGTTGTCGGCGCGTTCGCACGGATGCTGTCGAGCCCGAACGTGGTCGAGGCTGTTCTCGAGCAGCCGGATGCCGAGTCTCTCGCGGCACTTCCTGCGTTCGAGTCGTATGACCTGCCCGAGGAGTTGCTCGTTCGCGACATCATGACCGAGCGTCCGCTCACCGTGCACCCGGATTCCGTGCTGCGCGAGGCAGCGCTCACGATGGTTCGTGCGAACGTCGAGGGACTTCCTGTTGTCGACGACGAGCAGCGGCTCGTGGGAATGCTCAGCGAGCGGGAGCTTCTGCGACATCTTCTCGGCAGCCAGCTCCTCGCCGGATCGCAGAAGGCGGCTACGGTCGAGCCACCCACGGGCGAGATAGGCGGTGCACCGCGCCGGGTCGTACGCGATGTCATGACGCGCCAGGTACTGTGCGTCTCGGCCAGTCAGGCCCTGGCAGATGTCGCGTCGCTCATGAGCAACAAGGAACTGGATCGCGTGCCTGTCGTGAGCGAAGGGCGCCTCGTCGGAGTACTGACACGCGGCGACATCGTCCGCAAACTCATAGGATCATGAAGAACATGGCTGGCAATCGAACCCTTGCGATCGTAAAGCCCGACGCCTTCGGATCGGGCAAGGCCGGGCAGATCCTCGCGCACCTGGAGCAGGCCGGGTTCCGGATCGTCGCGGCGAGAGTGCTTGATCTCACACCCCTGCAGGCGCAGCGCTTCTACGAAGTACACCGCGCGCGGCCGTTCTTCGGGTCACTCACGGCGTTCATGACGTCGGGCCGCTGCATGCCGATCGTGCTCGAGCGTGAGGATGCCGTGTCCGCGCTCAGGACGACGATCGGCGCCACCGATCCGCGTGAGGCAGCGGTCGGCACGGTCAGGAAGCTTTTCGCCGAGTCGAAGGAGCGGAACGCGATCCATGCATCGGACTCGGATGAGAATGCAGTGGGTGAGATTGGGTTCTTTTTCGCGGAGGGCGATATCGTATAGCGGTATCCTGGACCGCCACTCCGTCACCGGCCCTGTGAGCACCTCAGTGGGCGTCCGGGACGTAAGATCGGGGCGATCCCGGGGGAGTTGCGCTTGACAGGTGTTCCGGGAGGTCGCAACATTGGCTTCCCGGCACGGCATCTCGCGCTGGCTTTTCGAGGAACCGCGCGCGGGCTGCGGCGCTCAGTGGGGCTGCGGCGAACCGGCCACCAGCGAGGCGGCAGGCAAGAGGCTATCTGCAGATGGATGCGGCCACTGCACTCCCGGTCGGACTCCACGTTGTTTACGCGATGTCGGCGCTCCTCACCGCTGCCGTTCTTGCCGCGCTGCGTATCCGCGTGAAGCGGCGGTTTCCGCTGTACTGGGCCGCCGGCTATCTGTCACTCGCCATTGCCGCCGCCTCGCACGCCGCGATATCGCTCCTGGCCCCGGGTGAAAACGGCAGCGCCGCGACACAGCTCCACCTCATCGCCACCACCGCCGGCTTCGCGTGGCTGGCCCTGCTCTCCGTCGGCATAAGGGAGCTTGCGACGCACCGGACGCCGAGCACTCGCGTCCTCGCGTGCGCCGTGGGCGGCTCGGTGCTCGCTGGCGGGGCGGCCGTGCTGGCATTCCGTGACGGATCGCCTGCTTCACCAACCTCCCTGACGGTGCTCGCGGCAGCGATCACCGGCACCGCGTTTCTCGCGGGCGCGTACAGCTTGTTGCGCCTCGGGTTCAGTTGGCGCGAGGCGGGTCGTCCGCTCGTCGGTGTGGCGCTCGCGGGCTTCGGGATCGTGCAGCTCGCTGGAGCCGGCAGTCTGGTCCGCTGGACCGTGAACGCGTTCGCGGTTTCCCCGCAAGGCATCGGCATCGAGATTGTGCTGCAGACTGCGCTCACGCTCGGACTTCTCTGGTGGGCTCTCGACGAGGATCGCCGGGTCGCCTCGGAGTCGATCGTGCAACTCGACACGCTCACCGGCCTCCCACGCCGACGTCTCTTTCTCGACCGGTTGAACGCAGTTCTCCTCCGTGCCCGGGAAACCGGCGCGCGACCGGCGGTGTTCTTCCTCGATCTCGACCGCTTCAAGGCCGTGAACGACTTGCTGGGACATGCCGTCGGCGATCACCTCCTGCAAACGGTCGCGCTTCGAATCAGGCGCGTCATTGGCGACACCTATACGGTCACCCGGGTGGGGGGCGACGAGTTCACCATACTTGCGCCCCATGTCAGCGAGCCGGCGGAGGCACTGGCGGTTGCGGAGCGCGTTCGCGACGCCGTCAGGACTCCGGTGATGCATGCCGGTACCGAGATCAACGTCGGCACGAGCATCGGAATCAGCATCTTCCCTGAGGATGGGAACGATGCGGAAACGCTCATGAAGTTCGCGGACGCAGCACTCTATATCGCAAAGGAGCGAGGGCGCGACTCCGTGCATCTCTGCACGCGCGAACAGAAGGATGCTGCGCGCGCGCAGCGCGACCTGGAGACAGCGCTGGCCCGGGCGCTGGATGCGAAGGAGCTCGCACTGTACTACCTGCCAATGGTGGACATGGCTACCGGGATCGTCATCGCCATGGAAGCGCAGCTTCGCTGGATCCACCCGGATCGTGGGCTGCTCGCTCCCGCTGCCTTTCTCGGCGTTGCCGAGGCGATGGGGTTGTTGCCCCGAATTGGTGAATGGGTGATTCGGTCGGCCTGCGCGCAACTCGACGAATGGCGTGTGGCCGGCCACACCGACATGCGTGTGAATGTGAACGTCGGACTCCGGCAGCTTCAGCAGCCCGAGCTGGTGCCCTTCCTCTCGCGCGTTATCGCGGACACGGCTCTCCCTCCGTCATCACTCGACGTCGATGTAACCCAGGACAGCATCGCAAGGGGAGGGGAGGTCGCCCTCGAACGCCTCCAGCAGTTGAAGGACCTGGGCGTGCGAATATCGCTGGATGATTTCGGAACGAGTCATTCGTCGCTCGCCGCTCTGCGACGGTATCCTGCGGATACCCTCAAGATCGATCGCTCTTTCGTGGGTGAGCTCTTCACGTCGGTAAATGGGGCTGCGATTCCGACCGCCGTCATCTCCCTGGCTCATGATCTGGGGCTCAAGGTTGTCGCCGAAGGGGTGGAGACAGAGGAGCAGCTTGACTTCCTCCGGTCGCACGGATGCGATGCGTGGCAGGGGCACCTGTTCTCCGCCGCCGCGCCTGCGTGCGAGTGTGCTTCACTTCTGCACGGCAATCCGACCGTGTTCCCCCCGCGCATCAGCATGGAGCGTGTCTCATGATCGATACCATCCCCCAAAGGTGGCGCGAAGCCGCTTCCCCCCTAACTCCGCGCACCACGCGGACTTGACCCGTCTCCCGGCGCCCGGTAAGTTTCACGGTTATGCTTTCCTTCGACATCCGCTCCGTCGAGGCCGAGGCGGCTCACGTCAACGACTCGCTCGCGAACGATGACCCGGTCTGGCAGCAAGACGATCCGCGACCGGCCGGGGCACTGCACGTCACCGGTCGCCTGTCATCGGCCGGGTCCGGGCGCTTCTTCTGGAGCGGGCACATCGAGGGGAGCATCCGGCTCGAATGCCGGCGCTGCCTCGAGCCGGTAACAGCCACGGTCGAGGACGAGACGCGCCTCATACTGGCCGAGGCCGGCGACGAGGAGGCGGACGACCCGGACATGTTTCCGCTCGACCCGGGTGCGCGCACGATCGACCTGAGGCCGATCATTCGCGAGCAGTGGTTGCTCAACGCACCTGGCTTTGCGCTGTGCAGGGAAGAGTGCCGGGGGTTGTGCCCCGGTTGCGGCGCGGACCTGAATGCCGCACCCTGCGCTTGTCCCCCCGTCGCAGACAGCCGCTGGGCGGGGCTGCGCTCGCATGCGTCACGCCCGGCGTAGGCCGGGCAGGGCGAGCCGGAACGAGATCACGAATCAGATTCACCATTCCCGAACCGACGATTACACATGGCAGTCCCCAAGCGCAGAATTTCCAAGCGTAGAAAGCGCGCCCGCAACACGCACAAGACGGCGCCCGCTATCGCCATACAGCAGTGCCCGCGATGCCGCAGCGTGAAGCGGCCGCATCGCGTGTGCGAGGAGTGCGGCTATTACGCCGGTGAGCAGAGAGTAGCGGCCCGAGAGGGTTGAGGTTGGCGCGCATCGCGTTGGATGCCATGGGCGGGGACTACGCGCCCGGTGCGACTGTCCGCGGCGCGCTCCTCGCCCTCTCCGAACTCGATGGCGACCACCGGATTCAGCTCGTGGGACAGACGAGTACCATCGAGCGCGAGATCGACGCTCTGCTCCGCGGCGAGCTCGCCGGTCTCTCTCCCCAGCGCGAACGCCTCGACATCATCGATGCGCCTGATGTGATCGGAATGGCCGACAAGCCCGTCGCGGCGGTGCGCGCGAAACCCAACTCCTCCATGGTCGCCGGGATCAGGCTGCAGGCAGATGGCGCGTCCGATGCCTTTGTCTCTGCCGGCAATACGGGCGCCCAGATGGCCGCCTCCATGATGCTCCTCAAGCTGCACCCCGGACTCGACCGGCCAGCCATCGCGACGATCTTTCCCACGGCGCGCAGGCCGGTGGTCGTGCTCGACTCGGGAGCGAACGTCGACTGTTCCACGCGCGAGCTCGTCCAGTTCGCGCGGCTCGGCGCGTCCTACGCCGAGGACGTCCTCGGTCGCGCAGACCCGGTGGTCGGCCTGCTCAACATCGGCGAGGAGGCGGAGAAGGGAAATACCGTTGTGAAGGATGCGCACAGGCTGTTGCAGAGCGCCGGCCTCCGGTTCCACGGCAACGTCGAGGGCCGGGATGTTGCAGCCGGCGAGAGCGATCGCGGCCCGTTCGATGTCGTCGTATGCGATGGGTTCGTCGGTAACATCGTTCTCAAGTTCTACGAGGCCATCGCACCGATGATCGTGCAACGCGTTGCGGCGACGCTCGGTGCAGGGGACGGCGAGATGGAGGACGCGCTCAAGGGGCTGGATTACACGGAGTCCGGCGGTGCGCCGCTGCTCGGCGTTCGCGGCGTGAGCATCATCTCGCACGGGAAATCGTCGCCGCGTGCTCTCAAGAACGCGATACGGGTCGCCGCGCGCGCGGCGGACTCCCGGCTCAACGAGGACATCGGCCACCGGCTCGCCGAGCCTGTCCCCGAGGTCTCATGAAGCGGCCCATCGCGTTTGTCGCCGGAACGGGCCGCAGCGTCCCCGATCACGTGATGACGAATCACGATTTCGCGGCGATCGGGATAGAAACGAACCACGACTGGATAGTCGAGCGAACCGGCATCGTCGAGCGCCGCATCGCGCAGCCCGGCGAAACGACCTGCTCGATGGCGGCCGATGCGTCGCGCGTCGCCATGGATCGCGGAGGCGTACACCCCGGAGAACTGGATATCGTCATACTCAGTACGGCGACGCCGGACCGTCTCCTTCCCGCAACTGCCGTGGACCTGCAGGCTGCCCTCGGTGCAACCCGCGCCGCTGCCTTCGATATCTCCGCCGCGTGTTCAGGCTGGCTTTACGCGCTCACCGTGGCCGAGGGAATGATCATGTCCGGAGCCGCCGAAACGGCTCTCGTCGTCGCGTCCGAGAAGATGAGTTCGATCGTCGACTGGCAGGATCGCGCGACGTGCGTCCTCTTCGGCGATGGAGCCGGTGCCGTGGTCCTCAAGCGAGCGCACAAGCACCGCGGCATTCTCTCCACATTCATGCGCAGCGATGGCACACTTGCGGAGCTTCTCTACCGGCCGCATGGCGGCGCGACCGTCCCGCTCAGCGAGGCCGTGCTCACCGATCGATCGCACTTCGTGAAGATGGCGGGACGCGAAGTCTTCAAGCACGCGGTAAGATCGATGTCGGACGCCGCGGACCGTGCGCTCGACAGTGCACGTCTCACCGGCAACGACATCGACCTGATGATTCCCCACCAGGCGAACGTGCGCATCATCGAGGCAACGGCCAAACACGCCGGAATCCCGATGAGCAAGGTCTACGTGAACGTCGATCGCTACGGCAACACCTCATCCGCATCGATCCCGATCGCGCTCGATGAAGTCCTCGACCGGGGAATCCTGAAAGAGGGTTCGACCGTCCTGTTCGTGGCGTTTGGTGCGGGATTCACCTGGGCTTCGATGATCGTTCGACTCTGAGCATGGACATCGTCGTGCTTTTCCCGGGGCAGGGGTCGCAGATACCGGGAATGGGGAGTGACCTCGCCGCCGCGTATCCGCTTGCCCGGGAGACGTTCGATGCGGTGGACGACGCAGTCGGATTCCGCCTGTCCGATGTCATGTTCGAAGGTCCGGCCGGCGAACTCACACGAACAGAGAACGCGCAGCCGGCCCTGCTCGCTCACGGCGCCGCCGTATGGGGGATTCTCCGCGAGCGCATCGTCCCGCGCGTCCGCGCCGCGGCTGGACACTCGCTGGGCGAACTCACCGCGCACCACGCGGCCGGCTCGCTCACGCTTCCGGCCGCCGCGCGCCTCGTGCGGCGGCGCGGCGAGTTGATGTCACGCGCCGGGGAAGAGAGGCCGGGCACGATGGCGGCCCTGCTCGGCGAGATCGGGGAGACCCGGCTCGCCGAACTCTGCGCTATCGCCTCGGCCGAGTCCGGCACGGTGGTCGCCGCCAACTTCAATTCGCCCGCACAGGTCGTGGTCTCCGGCGAGCACGCGGGCGTCGCACGCGTGATGGCCCTCGCGAGCGCGGCGGGTGTCAAGCGCGCCGTACATCTGCCTGTGAGCGGCGCCTTTCATTCTCCACTCATGGAACCCGCGCGCGATGGCCTGCGGCAGGCGATAGACGCGTCCGGACTCTCGGAGCCGGCCTTCCCCGTGATCTCCAACGTCACCGCCGGCGCCGTGAACGACGCCGCCAGTGCACGGCGGCTGCTCCTCGCGCAGATCACGGCTCCGGTGCGCTGGACGGCCACAGTCCAGCACCTCGCGGCCGAGTACCCGGACGCCCTCTTTATCGAAATGGGGCCCGGAAGCGTTCTCACAAAACTCGTGCGACGGACCGCGCCGGACGTGACAGCCGTGAGCTGCGGCAGCGCAGACGAAATCAGGCAACTACTCCTGAGGATCGCGTGATGCAGATCGATCTCGCCGGACGGGTCGCTCTCGTCACGGGAGGCACCCGCGGAATCGGCCGAGCAATCGCGGGCAGTCTCGCGGAGTGCGGCGCCACCGTGGCAATCGCCGGCCGCGATGCCACGCGCGCGGCGGAGGCGGGGTCGACGATCGGCAACGGTGTGCTCGGCTTCGGCTGCGATGTCGGCGACGTGTCCTCGGTCGAGAAACTGGTCGCCGATGTGGAGGGCAGGCTCGGTCCGCTGGATATACTCGTGAACAACGCCGGCATCGCGCGCGACAGCGTGCTGTTCCGGATGAAGGACAGCGACTGGGACGCCGTGATCGACGCGAACCTGCGCGGCGCGTTCGTCGCCATGCGTGCCGCCTCGCGCGGGATGCTGAAGCGGCGGTGGGGACGGATAATCAACATCACGAGCGTCGTCGGGCTCACCGGGAACAAGGGCCAGGCGAATTACGCGGCCAGCAAGGCCGGGCTCATCGGTCTCACCAAATCGGTGGCGAAGGAGCTGGCCTCGCGCAACGTGCTAGTGAACGCCGTCGCCCCCGGGTTCATCGAGACCGACATGACGGCCTCGCTCGCGGCGGACGCGCGCACCGCCCTGGCGGCGCAGATCCCCCTTGCGCGGCTGGGTGCGCCTGCCGATATCGCCGCGACGGTGGCGTTCCTCGCGTCCGAGCACGCCTCGTACATCACCGGCCAGGTGCTGGTGGTAGATGGCGGAATGGTGATGTAACGTTCGGGGATTGTGCAGGTTAAATTCAACGTAACTTCCAACCCCTCAATGGAGAGGACTGATTCCATGGCCGAGAACGCGGACAAGGTAAGAGACATCATCGAGAAGGAACTCGGCGTCGAGCGCGAGAAACTCACGGACGAAGCGAGCTTCATCGAGGACCTCGGCGCGGACAGCCTCGACATCGTCGAGCTGGTCATGGAGTTCGAAAAGGAGTTCAATATCGACATCCCCGACGAGGACGCGGAGAAACTGCGGACGGTGGGCGATGCCATAGGCTACCTGGACCAGAAGGTCGGCACCTGATGAGTCGAAGGGTCGTCGTCACCGGCGTCGGGGTGCTGTCGCCCGTCGGCAACGATGTGGCGACGACCTGGGACGCCCTTCTCGCCGGCCGGTCAGGTACCGCGCCAATCACGAAGTTCGACACCACGAACCACGCCGTGAAGTTCGCGGCCGAAGTGAAGGGCTTCGACCCGCTCGCCTTCATGGAGCGGAAGGAGGCGAAACGGGCCGACCCGTACACGCAGTACGCGGTCGCCGCGGCGGCGCAGGCGATGTCGGACGCCGGATTCGACAACGGAGCCGCTTACGACCCGGATCGGACCGGCGTGATCCTGGGCAGCGGAATCGGCGGGCTGAAGAGCTTCGAGGAGCAGCACGACGTCTACCGCGACCGCGGCCCGGGCAGGATATCACCCTTCTTCATCCCCATGTTCATCGCGGATATAGCGGCCGGAATCGTGTCGATGCGGTTCAACGCCAGGGGCCCCAACTACGGCACCGTATCCGCCTGCGCAACCAGCGCGCACGCGATAGGCGCCGCTTACCGTGCGATCCAGTATGGGGATGCGGACGTGATGCTCACCGGCGGCGCCGAGGCCACCGTCACGCCCATGGCAATCGCGGGGTTCACGAACATGAAGGCGCTCTCGGAGCGGAACGACGATCCGGCTACCGCATCGCGCCCCTTCGACGCGACGCGTGACGGGTTCGTCATGGGGGAGGGCGCAGGCGTCGTTATCCTGGAAGAGCTGGAGCACGCGCGCAGTCGCGGCGCCCGGATCTACGCCGAGATCGTGGGCTACGGCGCGACCGGCGATGCATATCACCTCACCGCTCCCGCGCCCGAGGGCGAGGGCGCGCAGCGCGCGATGAAGCGCGCGATGGCCGATGCCTCGCTCGAACCCTCGGACATCCAGTACATCAACGCGCACGGGACATCCACGCCGGCCAATGATCTCAACGAGACGAAGGCCATCAAGGCGGTGTTCGGCGACCTCGCACCGGAGCTGAGCGTGAGCTCGACCAAGGCAAGCACGGGCCACATGCTGGGAGCCGCCGGAGGAGTCGAGTTTGTGTTCACCTCACTCGCCCTGCGCGACGGGATCGTGCCGCCAACGATCAACTACGAACATCCCGACCCCGAGTGCGACCTGAACTACACGCCCAACGTTATGGTACGGCGCGAGCTGACGGCTGCCCTCAGCAACAGCTTCGGTTTCGGCGGCCACAACGTGGCGCTCGCCATCCGGCGCTTCGAGGAGTGAACATGGCGCGCCCGGTGGCCCTCGACCTCGCGACTGTATCGGACCCGGCCCTCAAGCCGGTCGCCGAGCGCGTGGCCGACGGCTGCCGCCTCTCCGCCGATGATGCGATCGCGATCTTCGACTCGGGCGATCTGCTGGGTATCGGGGCCATGGCCGACGCCGTCAATCAGGCACGCCACGGAGACCGCGTCACGTTCGCCGCAAACCAGCACATCAATCCCACCAATGTCTGCACACTCCGGCGGACCTGCGTGTTCTGCTCCTACGCCCGCCTCCCGAAGGAGGAGGGTGCGTATCGATACAGCATGGAGCAGGTGTACGAGGAGACAGCAGCCACGTCAGGTCTGACCCGGGAGTTCCACATCGTCGGCGGTCTGGACATGAAGGCCGGGCTCGCATACTACGCCGGAATGTTCCGGGGGCTCAAGGAGAGGCACCCCGGAGTGCATATCAAGGCGCTGACCGCCGTCGAGATCGCCCACATCGCCCGAATCGAGAAGATGTCCGTTGCGGATGTACTCGTCGCTCTGCGCGAGGCCGGCCTGGACACTCTTCCCGGGGGCGGAGCGGAGGTCTTCGGGGCCGGCGTGCGCGCCACGATCGCGGACCGCAAGCTGGCGGCCGAGGACTGGATCGCCGTCCACCGAACCGCCCACGAGCTGGGTATCCGCTCCAACTGCACGATGCTCTACGGCCATGTCGAGACCACGCTCGATCGCGTCGAGCACCTCTCGATGTTGCGCGACCTGCAGGATGAAACCGGCGGATTCCTGGCCTACATTCCTCTCGCGTATCATCCGGATCACAACGAGCTGGGATCGCGCCTCGGGCGAACGGGAACGGCGACGACCGGCTTCGATGATCTGAAGAACCTCGCCGTCGGCCGTCTCTTCCTCGACAACATCGACCACGTCAAGACACACTGGATCATGGTCACACCGTTTCTCTCGCAGATGTCGTTCTCCTTCGGCGTGGACGACATCGAGGGAACCGTCGTGCGGGAGAAGATATACCACGAGGCCGGGGCGCAGACCGCGCAGGCCATGTCGCTGGCCGAGATCCTGCGGCTCATCCGCGGCGCGCGCCGGGTCCCTCAGGAGCGCGACTCCTTCTACAATGTGCTGCGTACCTTCGACGACCGTGCTGCACATGCAACCGAGGCCGCGTAGAGTGCGCGTCGGCCGGATTCCCTACATCAACTGCTACCCCGTTTATGGGGGCATCGATAGTGGCGCGATCCCGTTCGATGCCACACTGGTGGATGGCGTGCCCACGGCGCTCAACCGCGCGATGCGCGCTGGCACGCTGGATGTGAGCGTCGTGTCGGCCGTCGAATATGCACGCGATGCGGACCGCTATCTCCTGCTGCCGGACCTCGCCATATCCTGCGACGGTCCCGTTCGCAGCGTCATGCTGTTCGCGCGCCGGCCAGCATCGGAGCTCGATGGCGAACGCGTGATCGTGAGTCGGAGCTCGATGACAAGCGTGGCGCTTCTCGAGTTGCTCTTCGATAACGTGTGGCACGCCCGGCCAGCGCTGGTCCCGGGGGACGCCGAGGTGGCCGATCTTGGGGCTCTGCGCGGGGATCCCGGTGTGGCCCGTCTCGTCATCGGCGACGCTGCGCTGCTGCTGACTGCAGGGGAATCGGCGGCCAGAATGAACTATGCGCATGCCTACGATCTCGGCGAATGCTGGAAGCGCTGGACCGGACTGCCGTTCGTCTTCGCCGTCTGGGTTGCCCAGCGCGACCTGCCCGTGCGGGAAGCCCTGCGCGCGCACGCCGCGCTCACGGCCTCCCGCAACTGGGGCATGGCGCATCTCCCCGAACTCGCCACTCGCGCGGCAGCAGCTACGGGTGTGCGATCGCGCATCTGCCTGGATTACATGTCCGGGCTGGACTACCGCCTTTCCCCGGATCACCTCGCGGGCCTGACGGAGTTCTTCCGCCGGCTCGAGGCAGCCGGCAAGGTCCCGGCAGGTGAACTGTCATTTCTGCCAGCGGCCTGACAACCATGCGCGACCTCCTCGACTTCTACACCAACGCTCCTCTTCTCGAACTCGGCGGCGAGGCCGATCGCATCGCCCGTGCGATGCATCCGCACGGAATCGTCACCTACATAGTCGACCGCAACATCAACTACACGAACGTGTGCGTCGCCGACTGCGGATTCTGTGCCTTCTACCGCCGTCCGAAGCATGACGAAGGGTACACGCTTTCCTTCGAGCAGATCGGTGCGAAGATCGAGGAGGCGAAGGAGCTCGGCGCCGTGCAGATCCTCATGCAGGGCGGGCACAACCCGTACATCCCGTTCGAGTGGTACCTGGA
>JBOHTO010000071.1:0-1953 GCA_050733695.1 Gemmatimonadaceae bacterium
CCCCCCCCCCCCCTGCGCGACCTCTTCACGTTTCGTGAACGTGAAGAGGTCGCTTATCCCTGATGCGACCAGCGCTACCGTCCGCTCCGCCTACCATCGCCCAGCCGCGGCGACCATGCCGACATCCGGGCGTCGCCCGCATGCGTGAGCTGCCTCACCCGGCCCGATTCCACATCGAGTACGAAGAGTTGCTTCGCGCCAGTCCGCGTCGAGGTGAAGACCACGTGCTGCCCGTCGGGTGCCCACGATGGATCCTCGTTTGCGCCCTCGCTCGTATGCTGTCGGATCGTACGATCGCGCAGCGATATCGTCATGATCTGGAACCGGCCATCGATCAGCGACTGGAATGCGATCGACCGCCCGTCGGGCGACCAATCCGGATTGGAGCGGTAGAACTGATCGCCGAAGGCGAACGGCGTCAACAGCTCGGCGTTCGCACCGTCGGCGTCCATAATATACACTTCCGGGTGGCCGGAGCGACCCGAAGTGAATGCGAGCCGCTCTCCGCCAGGGGCGAACGACGGGGACACATTGTCGCTCCCCCGCCCCACAGTGATCTGTCGGCCGCCGCCGGTGCCGAACGGATCGGCCACGAACAGATTGGTGCCCACCTCTTCCCCATGGGCGTAGACGAGCGCGCTTCCGTCGGGTGAGAAGGTGGGCGTGATGTTGAGCCCGCCGGGGGTGGCCACGAGCCGACGCGAGGTGCGTGCGCCCAGGTCACGCACGACGATCTGCGTGCCACGGTCGCCCATCGCGGAAAACGCCATGAACCGGCCGCTCGGATGCCACGCGGGCGAGAGTGCCTTGCCGTCCGCCGCATCCGTTACCGCAACCGGGCTGGCACCGTCGCTGTCCACCACATATGCGCGGCCGCCGTGTGCGTAGAGCACCCGCGTCTGCGCGATTCCCTGAACGCCCGTGATCCACCGCTCCACCTCGTCGGCGATTCCGTGAACCGCCCAGCGCCAGTCGCGGCTGCCATAGTCGAGGGGGAGCGGGAAGTCGGCCGTCTGCAGCACGCCCTTCGCACCCACGTCGTGCAGTGCCACGCGAAGGCCCGTGGGAGTGGGGACCGCCTCCACCACCGCCGCGCCGCCCAGGCGCGCGACAAGATCGTAGTTCATCGTGCCACGACCAGCGGCGGCGTTGCCAGAGAGCCCGCGCAGCGCGTCGCCGGTGTTCGTGCCCGCCGCGCCGATGATCGTCACCCGATCGCCGAAGTCGAGATCGCGAGAGAGGATCGCCTGCAGCGAATCGCCGCCGGGACCGCGCACCGGCAGAACTATCACGCCCGGCTTGATGCCTGCGGCGTACGTGAGGCCGATTCGCACGCCCCGCTGCGCCGTGGTGTCCTGCGCCGCGAGGGGGTTGGCCGTCAGCGCGGACAACGCGGCCAGCGCGCCCAGCGCGCCCACCGCGGCGAAAAGAACGAGCCCATGAATGCGCGGCATCCGCGCAAGGCCGAACGCAAGGCCGAAAATGGATTCCCGCTTTCGCGGGAATGACAGCCGATGGGAGCGCGGAGATGACAGTCGATGGGATCGCGGGAATGACAGCCGGCGGGATCGCGGGAACGACAGCGTGGGGAATTGGCGGGGCATCACGTCAACGGATGAGGCGCGGGTCGAAGCTGAAGATCACCGGGAGAACATCGTCGGGGAACGCGGCCGGGAGCGGTCCGAACGCGCGCGAATTGGCGGCGGCCTCGATCGCACCCTGCGCTTCCAGATCGAAGCCGTAGGCACCGGAGCGAGTCACGAAACGAAGATTCGACACGCTGCCGTCCCGGTGGATGAGGAACATGATATCGGCGCGCAGCGGCGCGCCCGGATTCTCCGGCTGAAACTGCAGCGCGATCTGGCGGACGATGTTCGAGAGGTACCCCGGGTACGGAAACTCGATCCCCTCGATGCGCACGTTCGCCACGTCCGACCCGCGTCCGCCCTGGGG
>JBOHTO010000072.1:0-22562 GCA_050733695.1 Gemmatimonadaceae bacterium
GCAACGGGACGAGCACCCCGAGGAAGCGCTCCAGTCGGCGCTCGGCAGCCTGCAACTGCGCGGGTTTCATGACCTCGACAGTACACGCGCCTTCGCGGGCTGTCAATACCCACTTAACCTAGTAGTACTAGGACCCGCACGAGATTCGCTCTCGTGGATCCCGCTACACGTCGAAACGAAACTTGCTCGCTTCGAGATATTCGTCCACTTCGTCAATCCCAATCCACCTCCGGTGAAGCGATTCAGCGACCGCACCGGTGGTATTCGAGCCTGCAAAGGGATCGACGACGAGATCGCCCTCGTCGGTCAGCAGCTTGATGAAGAACTCCGGCAGCGCTGCGGGAAACCGCGCCGGATGAATCTTGACGCCTGCTTCCTTGCATCGCTTCGTGTACTGATCGTTAGCGGAATTGTTACCAAGGCGAAGAAGATCGGTGACCATACCGTCCTCGATCACGTTTGCAGGAATCGATCCCCCGGCATCCATCTTGTCGAAGTCGGAAGTAATGTTATGGCCTGATGGTCGTACTGCAGCACGGACCCCCCGCTTGTTCAAACGCACCATGTCGGCACTGTACGGCCTGAGCACCTTTCGGTTGTTCGCTTTCGGCCAAGGTGTCTTGGAGAACCACCAAACATATTCGACGGCATCTTTCACACGGATGCGGCGGACCGTCACCCATTCAGCCGGCATCGGCATTTTCGCCGGGTTGTACCAAAAACATTCTTGGGCAAGATGAAAAGTCAGCTCCTCGACGAGCGCAATCATCAGCTTGAAATGATAGACGGAGCGGGTCGGTAAGCCCTTGTTGTAACTCCCGCCGATGTTAAGGACAAAGCTCCCGTCATCGGTCAGAACACGCTGAATTTCCCTAGCGAACGTTAAGAACCATTGGACGTAGTCGTCCTTGTGGACGTTTCCATATTCCTTCTTGAAATGCAGCGCATAGGGCGGTGATGTGAACACCAGATTGGCGGAGGAATCGGGCAACCCCCGCAGGATAGTGCGTGAATCCGCGAGGTACGCCACACCAAGCTCCGTCCTGTAGAATGGCTCTGCATCAGAGACCAGCGCGGCCGGGTGTAGGGCGTCGACAAACGCAAGGGACGGTTGGGACGTGGTCATGCGCTGGATCAAGTGTGGAGGCAGGATCTGGGAATGAACGAGTTCGGCCGATCACCGGGTTCGGCCCACACCGGACAAGAGCAGAAGCCTATGGCATCGGCCACGATGTGCCGAAACCAAACTACCACACCGTGAATCTAAACCAAATTGATTGACAGTGTCAAGTGATTCTGATGATCTCGATCCCGATTCTACTTGGGTATCACAGGCAGAGGCCGCACGTTTACGCGGTGTTTCGCGGCAGGCGATAGCCCATTTGATCGAACGCGGACGGCTCCGCACAAAGACTGTTGCGGGCTACGTCGTGGTGCACCGCAACGATCTCCTGAACTTCATCCCTCGTCCCGCTGGCCGCCCGAAAAGACAGAGTCCCTCCAATGACTGACGTCGAGGAGGCCAAACGGCTACTCGGTGCAATGACCGAGGCACAGCAGCGCGAAGTGCTGGCGTTCTTGCGGCGAATTGTCCCGCCGCACCCAATGGAGGTGGAGCTGTTGGCACCGGCTGAGTCCTTGATGGAAGCTCTTGCACGCGCCCCAGAACTAACCACACGAATGATCCGTGGTGTCATTGCCGAGGCCGCGTTCGCCGTTGAAATCATACCGACTCTGGGCGCTGCGTGGAAGGAGAAGCCAATTGGTCGCGACCAACCGTATGATTTCCTGCTCACGGACAATCCAACGAGTCAGAACAATGCCACGCACCGCCAGGTCGGTGACATTCGTGTGCAGGTGAAGATGCAACGATCGATGAAGCAGCAACCACTGCTCGCAAGCGAGGTATGGAAGACCAAGGTACACTGGCCGAGTACTCACTATGTGGTGGAGATGCAGCGGACGAGGAAGGGTGAGCGAGGGGGGCTCAGCACCCGGCCGTATCGATTCGGAGAGCTTGATATCCTCGCAGTGTCGCTGGGGCCGGCGCGGCGGCGATGGGGCGCGTTCATGTACACGCTCGAGCGTTGGCTCCTCCCTGATCCGGCACGTCCTGGGCAGATTCTGACCTTTCAACCGGTGGCTCCGGAGAGCAATGAGTTTTGGACGAGCGATTTCCTGAGATGCGTGGAGTGGCTACGTGATGGCGAGCAGAAGGTAATTGAAGGGGACTTGCCAACCGTGCCACGGACGGTCAAGCTACCGAGACTTCGAGGTGTTCGGGGGCGCGAATCGAAACGACCCCGAAAGAAGCCATAGCGATCAGAACGAGGACTATCGCGATCAGGCTGCCGAGTGTCACCACAGACAGGGCCCAAGTCGCTGGTTCGGCACATTGCGTGAAGCGATCGACCGTGAATAGGCTGCGTGCCGACCTGGTATCGGCATAACGCTCCGCGGCGGAACACATTGCGATCATCGAACGCGAGGTCGAGGAACACGAGCAGATGCTCGGTGCACTCACGGGAGCGTCGCTGCGCCTAGCGGAGCTGACCGCAAACGATGCCGCGCCGCCGAGTGCAGCGATTTTCGGAGACCATCCCACTGGGCGCTTGACGATGTTCTCCCACGATCTCCCGTACGGTCGAACCTGTCAGTTCTGGCTCATGGCGTCCGATACGAGGATCAGCGTGGAATTTTTCACTTCCGATCCCGATGGCAGCGTACTCGTGCGGCGTACGATCTGGCTCGCGGTGCGCTGCTGGTGATCGCGGCCACGGAGGAACCGGCCTGTGGGGTGCAGCCAAGGGGCCGATCATCATCGCAGCTTCCGCGGCGGACTGAATGCCCTCGACACTACCAGCGATCGGATGGGGGCCGATGGGGCGTCAGCTCTCGTGGGCCGGTGCCGGCTCCTCGTGTTCGAGCACTTCCTCCCGGACTTCCCGTGTTTCACGCCGCGCAAGTATCTGCAGCACCTCCAGCGTCGCCATGCAGAACGCAGCCCATGCGAGGCCGATCGTGATGCCGGCGACCACATCGGATGGATAGTGCACACCCAGGTACATCCGACTGAGTCCGATGAGAGCGATCACGATTCCAGCGGCGGTGAGCGTCAGACATCTCGCGGCCCGCTTCTTCTGAAGCCGCGCGGCCAGGTACGCAACTGTTCCGTAAACGATGGCGGAGCTGGTCGCATGTCCGGAGGGAAAGGACATCGTCAGCACTTCTGCGCCCCATTCGAATACACGGGGACGCGGACGATCGAAGTACGTCTTGAGGATGCCCGTGAGGATCATGCCGCCCGCGGTGGCAACCAGCAGCAGTGAAGCCGAGTAGCGGTGCCGGTTGAGCCACAAAAAGAGGGCCGCAACGCAGACCACTGCGGCAACGGGCGCCCCGTTCCCCAGCATCGTGACTTCGAGCATCGCGGTCTCGAGCCACGGAACCTGGTGCCGCGACATCCATGTGAGAACGGCCACATCGAAGCGCTGTGTGGCGCCCTCGCGCATGTTCGACGCGAGAACCGTGAACGCCCACGTCCCGGCGATCGCCACCGTGGCGCCGGCCACGATGAATATCCCGAGGGCCGCGTAGAAGTTGTTGGCGAGAACGGTCAGGCCGCGCAGCGCCTTGAAGAGAATGTCCCAGGCGCGACGCATGACGCCACGCGCCGCGCCACGGCGATCGATGCTGCCTTCCGGGCCGGGTATCAGATCGCGACTACCCATCCTATCCGCGCGTGAGATTGCCGCACGCGATAACGGGCCCGGGATCGCTCTGTGAACGGTGTACGTCCACGTAGTAGCTGCCGCCGCCAAGGAGATTCGCGGGCAGTCCGATAGAGAGGCTCGCGGCACCGTCGGGCGTGGTGACGAGGAAGGCGTACGGTGCCTCGCTTCCCACGATCGCCCCGGTGCTGTTGCAACTTCCGCTGTGCACGTGCCAGGGAAGCAGGTCGTTGGCGCTCGCGCCGGATACGGAGATGTCGGCGACCGTGCGGTCGCTCGTCTCTCGAAGTGCAGCACTCCCGGTGACTCCGCTCCCGCCCACCGGGCGAAGCGAAGCGCTCCATGAAGCTATGATTACCGCTGGCGAAGGTGGCGGTATGCGGGGCGTAACCTGGCCGATGCTGCTGCCGGAAGATCCACCGCACGCCGTGAGACCCGCTGCGACGATTGCGGTCGCGAGTTGGCGCCTGTGCTTCATCATGCATCACCTCGGTGTGGGAACCCCGCCGGAGATGAGCGGGGGAGAGATGAGTTGATGCATACGGAAGGCCAGCGTGCGGCTCGCCCGCCGTCAGACGCGACCGGGGTGAGCGCGAGCCGCCAGATCTACCAGGCGAGCCCGAAGCCCAGCGAGCCGTAGCCGCGCGCGTCTCCGGGTTGCTCGTCCGAGAAGGCGTTGAAGGTCGGCACGGTATCTCCTTCAGTCACGAGGCCGGCCGCGGCCCCGAGGACAACCGGGCCCAGCGTGGTCGAGAGTTCGATGAAAATGTTGCCGCGCGACATTTGCTGGTCGAATGCGAAGGGTGTGCCCGAAGCACTGAACCCCGGGCGGTTGATCACCACGGACAGCTCGGCATCCGTCTCATAGCTGTCGCCGCCGAAGCCGGCTGCGACCCCGATCGGCCCCAGGTGCTTGCTCGCCACGACGCGCCACGATCGCGCGGTCGCGTCCAGCCGCCCGAGCGTGATCGTGTCCTGCTCGGAGGTTGTGCCCTGTATGTCGGAGACGGGAAGAGAGCGCGACAGCCAGGAGATCGACACAGCGGGAATGAGCGCGGACTCGGCGAGCACTCCCACGCGCGCGCCAAAGCCCCAGGCGAGCGAGCTCTCGCGGACACGCAGGGTGATGTCGTTCGTGGTGATGTCGGGCAGGTACGCGAGACTCACCAGCGCTGCGACGCCCAGCACTCGCTGGCCTGCGATCGTGATGCCGGGAAAGACGCCGACGGACGCAGTGGCCACAGGAAGGGCGATGACCTGCCTGTCGATGCCATAATCGGTTCGGACGGCACCCTCGGTCGATGGCGTATCCACGGTGAACTGCGGAATAGATGCCGTGAGCGCGGTGGCTCTCAAATCGATCGAGAACGAGGGCAGGCGTCCGGTAGACGAGCGAGCTCCGATCAGGGCCTTGCCACCGGCGAGCGTGGCACCGAGCTGCGGCGCGAGGAATTCGAACAGATCGATCGCCTTCTGGCACGCGTCCTCGAGTTGAACGGACCCCTGTGAACACTGCGGATCCAGACCCTGGGCATGCAACGGTCGTACGATGGCAATCGGAGAGAGAAGGAGCGAGAGAAACAACGCTGGAAGTGAGAGTCGTATGAGCCGTGTCAGCATGGGATGCAGAGGTGGAGAATGGTTGCGGAAGCGGCGACGATCATGGCGCGCGGGAACCCTCACACATGGATTCCCGCTTCCGCGTAATGACGACACTGTTGTGCACTGAGCATGCCGACACTGTTGTGCACTGCGGACACTCCTCGGGTAGGAATCGCCCCCCTGCATCAAGGTACTCAGCGGAGAAGCGAAGGATCGGTCGAGGCGGGGCGCGTGAGCTGGAGTAACGCGGCCGCGGTGGGAGCGATCTGTGTGATGCTCGCTACCGCCCCCAGCCGCGCCGGGGCGACGTCGCGGGTGAGGAGCATGAACGGGATGAGCCGATCGCCGGGCTCGCCCGTGCAATGCTCGCGCTCCTCCGGGACACCGGAAACGCACCCGTTGCCGTCGCCACCGCCGTGATCGGCCGTGATGATGAGCGCGACTGCGCCGGTGGCGATCTCCGCGCTCACGGCGGCCCACAGTCGACCAAGCGCGGCATCGACAGACGCGACGGCGGAGACATAGCCTGACGTCGGGACCTCGTGTCCGAGCTCGTCGAGCGTGTCCGCGCGGGTCCAGCCGTCATCGTGTCCGGCAAAGTCGGTTGTCGGAACGTGCACGAACAGTACATTCGGCGCGTTCGGTCGCGTCGCGATCCCGATCGCGCGGTCGATGATGGGGTCGACGAGACGGTCGACGGGAATGAGCGAATCCAGTTCGAAGAACTCTCGTGCTGCTGCAACATCCGAAGGCGGGATGAGCGAGAGTCCAGCCAGGGCAATGGAGCTCATGCCCGCGTCGTGCGCCCATGCGAAGATCGATGTGGCATTGTTCAGGATGAGTGTCGCAGCTGCTGAGTTGTCGAACGCGTTGTTCGTGATGCCGAACTCCGAGACATCGCGCCCCGTGAACATGGCCAGATGGCCGGGGACGGTGAGCGATGGAACGATCGTGCTCATGCTGTCGGTCCAGAGGGCGCGATCGAGGAGTGCCGAGACACGTGGCATGTGCCGGAGCGCATCGCCGCGCAGTCCGTCGACGCTGACGAGCACTATACGATCAACATGGGGGACCGTGAGTGGCGGCGGTGGCTCGGAAGTGAGCGGGGGCCGCTGATCGGCGGTGCACGACGCGACGGTGACGGCCGCCGAGCATGTGGCGGTGAAGCGGAAGAGGCGATGCATCTCTGTGGGGTGCCGGAAGGCCGCGGCCCCGCATCCAGCGGCGTCGCAGTTCGCTGTCGAAGAGGTCGAAGTCTTGACGGGTCCGTGGGCGTCAAAGTCACGGTTGACGCGCATCGCGTCGTCCTGGGGTGATTCCCGTCACGAATGACGCAATCCGGCGGTGCAGCGGCGCGACGCCTTGAGGAGATGCAGCGAACGCAATACTCTTGTGATGCACGGCGCGGTAGCCAAGTGGTAAGGCAGCGGTCTGCAAAACCGCTATTCGCCGGTTCGATTCCGGCCCGCGCCTCTTCAGGTGCGTCGCATGAACGTCCTTGCGGCCTCGACGATGCGCAGGGCGCCCTGCACCACCGGGCGACCCTCGCTCTCATTCGGAATCACGGTTCGCTTGGGATAGCGGGCGTCCACGGCGTATGTGGTCAACGCCTCGAGCTCGGCGGCGAGATCACCCAGGTCGCAGCCGGCTGCCTTGAGCGCCTTCGCCAGTTCAACGAGGTTGTGCGTGCGCGGCGGGCGCAACCAGCGTGACACGAGTGCGGCCTTGAGGGACTTCTCCGCGGCCTGCTGACCGTGGAAGCACATCGTCGACCACGGTATCGCTCCCGAGCTCGACTCGAGGACGATCTCGATATTTCGCAGGTCTTCCCGGGCATGATCGAGCCATTCCTCCACCGATGCAGGCAGCTCGATCGGATGCTCTCGCACGCGCCGCCGGGCTGTGCCCAGAGGTGCGTATCCAAGACGTGCAGGGCCGCTGCCGTCGGCCGAATGGAGAACGATGCCGTCGCGGGCGATATCCCATTCCATTGTTCCCGGATCATCACGTCGTTCCTCGAGCGTGCCAGGAGCATGGAGAACGATGTCGGCCCGAAGTCGTGCGATCCGACCGCGCGTCTCAGCTCGGCAAGGCAATCATCATGATGATCAGGCTCGGTCTCCAGCTCGACAACTATGTCGTAGTCGCTGTCCGGTTGTGCGTCACCCCGGGCCCGACTCCCGAAGAGGATCAGCCGGGTGGGAGCGAACCTCTCGACTATGGGACGGACAATCCTGTCGAGAACAGGGTCCGAAACGGCAATCGGAGCTGGTAGCGGGGCGGGCCGGATCATGCTCGGTGCCTGCTGACGGCGGGCGGCCTCACGCGCAGCAGGAGAGCTTCGCGACGTCCTTCGTGAAGGTCTGTGCCGCGAGCTTGAGCCCCTCGCCCCAAGTGAGGTACGGGTGGAGCGTGGAGACGAGATCGCGCGTCGTGAGGCCGAAGCGGACCGCGAGTGCCGCTTCCCCGATCACGTCGCCAGCGTTCGGCGCAACAATGTGCGCGCCGAGCAGCCGGTCGGTGCCGAGCTCGGACACCAATTTGATGACCCCTCGCTGGCGGTGCGAAACGGCGGCCCGCGGCAAGTATTTCACGGATAGTGATGTTACCTGCGTTGTCAGGCCTGTCGCGCGCGCCTCGGCCTCGGTCATCCCCACTGCCGCGACCTGCGGGTCCGTGAAGGTCACGCGCGGTACCGTTGCGAGGTCGACCATCGGTTCTTCTCTCGTGGCCTCGGAGAGCGCCGCCTGCGCGGCGATGCCGCCCTGGAGCGCGGCGACGTACACGTAGCCCGGGCCGCCGGTCACGTCCCCGGCGGCGAAGACATCCGGGTTCGAGGTGCGCATGTACTTGTCCACCTCGACGAAGCCGCGCCGATCGACCCGCACGCCGGCAGCGTCGAGGCCCAATCCATCGGTGTTCGGCCTGCGCCCGGTCGCGACGAGAAGCTGCTCGGCCTCGACTTCCCCTGTGAGGGTCCCCTCCTCGACGGTCACGGTGTATCCGCGCTCACTTCGCCCAACGCCGGTAACGCGCACGCCGGTGTGGATCTCCATCCCCTCCGAGCGAAGGGCGTCGGCAAGTGACTCCGATACTTCGGCGTCCTCATTGGGGAGGATGCGCCCGAGCGTCTCGACTACAACGACGCGCACGCCGAAGCGCGAGAAGGCATGACCGAGCTCGAGGCCGATCGACCCTCCGCCCACCACGATCATCGATTCGGGCAGTTTCTCCAGCTCCATCACCGTCGTGCTGTCCAGCGCATTCACCTCGGCCAGCCCAGGGATTGTCGGCATCGCTGGCCGCGTTCCAGTCGCCAAGATGGCCTTGCGCGCACGGACCTCACGCTCGCCCACGCGCACGCGGTGGCTGTCCAGGAATTCGGCCCGCCCGCGCAGCAGCGTGACGCCGTCGTACGCGTCGAGCACGTCGAGGTACCTCTCCCGGCGGAGACCGTCGACCACCTCCTGCTTCTGGCGCTGAATGTCGTTCCATGCGAGCGCCGGGTCGCACGCGGCAATGCCCGGGAAGCCGGTCCGAGCAGCATGGTAGTGGTGTGCAGCCTCGATGAGGTTCTTGGAGGGAATACAGCCGACGTTGACGCAGGTGCCGCCCACCACCTCCGCCTCCTCGACGATCGCCGCCGCGGCACCGAGCTCGGAAGCTTGGATGGCAGCCGCCATTCCGGCCCCTCCGGTGCCGACGATCAAGAGATCGTAGTCGGCGCCGCGGTCACCCTTCGGCCGCGTCGCTCTCGTGTTGACGGTCCGTCGCGCCGAGGGCCGCACCGGAACTACATTCGCGCGATCGTCGTGCCCCGCATTCCCGCGGCTTTCGTCCGCAAGCTCGGCCCGGTACCCCGCCCGCTCCACCGCGCGGAGTAGCTCATCGGTGCTCGTATCGTCCGCCGCCACGACGGAGGCGCTCTTCGCCGGGTAGCTCACCTCCGCGCTCTCGACGCCACGAACGGCGCGGAGCGCGCGCTCGAGCGTCCGCGCACAGTCGAGGCAGGTCATGCCCTCGAGTCGGAAGTCGACTCTCATGCGTTCGCCCGTCAGCTAGCCGTCGACCACTGTGGCCACGTAGCCGAGCTTCTTCTTCAATACCGCGACCATCTGCTCAACGGTGACCTTCTCGGGATCGTAGGTCACGACAGCACGCCGAGTCTCGTAGCTCACCTCGGCGTTCTTCACGCCGACGAGCTGCCTGAGCACCTTACGGGCGGCGATCGCGCAGCCGCCGCACGTCATGCCCTCGACCCTGAGCGTGACGATTCTCGGATCCAGAGCGACTGCACGCACCAGCACCGCCGGCTCGGCGGCAACCGCGAGCGGAGCGATGCCGCGCGCGGGAGCGGACGGCTGGCAAGGATCGCAGATGGCGAACGCAGCCGCGGCACCGGCGCCGAGAAGGGTCAATAGGGGGTTCTTCATGGCATACCTCTCAAGTATCAAGCAGTCTCGCTTCAAGTATCAAGCAGTCTCGCTGTCCCGCCGCCACGATGCGCTATACGAAGAGCGTCGACCACGTCGGGAAAGTCCAGAGGAGGAGCGCCAGCGCGGCGGCTCCCCACAGGATTGTCTTGTCGCGGGCGCGACTCCGCGGCATCGCACAGGCGGCTCCGGGCACGCACTCGCCCTCCGATGCCTCAGTCGCGTCAGTCGTGGCGCGGCGACGTCCGTAAACCGTGTAGAAACTCAGGGCGAACAGCCCAACCATCAGCGTCCCAAAGAGCGGTCGGAGCGGCTCAAATGCGCTTGCGAGCCCCGCGCCGACGCCGAGCGTCACGAACAGGAGCGGGCCGACGCAGCAGAGGGAGCCGAGGAGCGCGGCGAGGACGCCGCCCGCACTCGGCAAGAGCGCCTTACGCATCATCCCCTCCCTCCAGGGCGTGCAGAATGGGACACTCCGCGGTCGGCCTCCCTGCCTCGCACATTGCCGCGAGGCGCGCGAGGCTTTGCTGCATCGCCTCTAGCTCACGGATCTTCCGGCGGACGAGCACGATTTTCTCGCGCGTCTTGTGTCCCACCGCCTCGCAGGTTTCGCGGTCGCGCACGCGGAGGGCGAGCAGGTCCTCGATCTCGTGGAGGGTGAAGCCCAGTCCCTGGGCGCGCTTGATGAAGCGGAGCCGAGCTAGAGTACCCGATTCGTAGAACCGGTACCCTGAGCCCGTCCGTGCGGGCTCCGGCAGGAGACCGCGGCGCTCGTAGTAGCGCACCGTCTCGATGTTCACGCCCGCCCGCTCGGCAAGCTGGCCAATCGTCATTGTGTCCGTCCTCCGTGACATCGCTGTCATCGATGTCACCCGCAAGCAGCATAAACTCTGTACTTTGGTACGAGTCAAGCAAGCCCTGCCGGTCGTCGGCTGCCTGCTTGACCCTGGAGTTAGTCCGGGGTGTAGTTTGTGTCAGAACCCACTCCAGGAGGACGTGATGGTCACACCCACCAACGGCGACGCGTGCTGCTGTGGCTGCCCCAAGTGCCCGTGCGGCTGCGACGACCCAGGGCCCTGCTGCGGCACCTGCTGTGGCGCGCGTGGCTCTCACCTCCAGGCCGATACCTCCGCGGGCGTCGTTACCGCGTCGTTGACTTGAGGCGCACCGTCGCCCCACTCGGCACTGCGCTGGTCGATTCGTCGCCACGCGCCAGTTCGTCCGCCGGGTAGCTATCGGCGGTGGCGTCAGGTTAGGCGAGCGAGGGGTCTCGCCCGCCTGACTACCGGCGTAACGTGCGCGCGCGGCGACTGCCGCGAGGAGGAAGCCGACCCCGACGGCCGCCGCTGCGGCTGTGACGCCAGGGTGAAGGGCAGCTTTCGTGTATAGGCTTGTGCTCTTCGTGCGCCCGGTCCAGTTCCGCCCGCGCTCGCCGCCGTCGTACGCCACCGGCTCGTAAAGGTTGTTCGGGCGGTCGCCGACCGGCTTGTCGGTCTTCTGCGAATCGAACGTCGTCTTCTCCATATACTTGTCGGCGATCCGCGGGAAGGTATCGGCGATGCTCAGCATCCTGCCCATCCCGCCGGTGACGATGTCGCGGACCGGGTGCTGGGCGCAGTGGAGGATCGCCCGGGCGACGACCTCCGGTGCGTAGACCGGCGGCACCGGCTGCGGCTCGACGCCGAGGTAGGTCCTGGCGTCGAGGCGCGCGAGCGGCCCGCGGCGCACCTGATGGGGAATCCGGCCAGGTTCCTCGTCGTGCCAGTCGTTGACGCGGTCGCTCTGCATGCGGCCGAGGCGGGTCAGGCTCGCGTCGAGGGAGTTGCCGCGGTCCAGGAAGTGGGTGAGCTCCGGATGTACGTAGTTGAAGGCGAGCGCATGGGGCGCCTCTGCGGCCGCCTCGCAGAGCCATGAAGACTCGCCGCTCACCTCCAGCCGGAGCGTCCGGAGGTGCCGCGCCTCGCGGAAGTAGAAACCGGCGAGGGTGTCGTCGTCGCCGCACTCGCCTCCGATGTTGGTGACGAGGAGCGACTGCCCGTGCCAGGCGTACAGCAGCTCCGGGCGGATCAGCACTTGAGTCATCGATCGATCACCACATCTGACGCCAAACGGTTACGCCGCCCGCGACGCCATCGCCGCGATGTTGGCGCGGACGATGAACGTCAGCAGCTCGCGCGCGGAGTCGGTGGAGAAGACCCGCGGTGTCGGGATTACCCGACCCGCGAGCGGCGTGTCGCCAAGCTGCTCGCGGGCGCTGCGCATGATGTAAGTCGGGGCGTCGTCCGGGATCGTCGCCAGGTCGTCGCGCCCCAGGACGACCAAGCGGACCTTCGCCGCGTGGCCGGTGGGCTCGAAGATGCGGCGCAGCGCGTCGCCGAAGCGCGGGTCGGTGGCGACGAAGTATACGGTTTCCCTGGCGAGGAACCGCGTCACCTCGCTCATAAGGTCCGGCCTGAGCGAGACGACGATCCACGGTTTCCCGAGCTGTTTGGCTTGCCGCTGCACCTCGGCGACATGCAGGGCGATCGTGACCAGCACATCGGCGCGTCGCAGCGCGAGCTGGGCGACTTCGTCGTCGGGCTCGGCGAGTCGAGCTACCTCGAGCCCCGTGGTCTCGAGGCCGTAGTCGTTGCGGAGTTCGGTACAGAGCGAGTGGATCTGGTCCCGGTTGTCAGCGACGCAGATGGCTCGCAAGCGGAGCGTCTCGAGACAGCGCCTGACGTGCTCCGGGAACTCAATCGGCGGGACCTGCCGCGTGAGCGCTTGCACGAGGACCTCCACGACCCAGCCCGTCAATTGCGTCAGCATGCCGACGCCGCTCGCCTGAGTCGCGGCGACGTAGATGCCCGAGCGCGGCCTGAGCTCGACGAGCCCCTCGCGCTCGAGCTCGCGGTACGCGGCCATGATGGTGCGCGGCGTGACTCCATACTCGGCGGCGAGTTCGCGGGTGCTCGGCAGCCGATTTCCCCGTGCGAGCGTGCCGAGGTGGAGACCGCTCACGATGCGCCGCCGGACGGCGTCGGTGATCTCGGAGCGCCGGTCTGCCATGCTTCACTTCCTCCGTGCGGTCTCGTGCGTGTCATCTAGTACATCGGAACGAAAGTTCGGTGACGTACGCCGTGCCACGTGCCACGCGCGCACGTGAACGAGCACCAGTTACGCGACAACAGCAAAACTGCTTCGCCTGCGCAGCACCAGATTGGCGCGCGTTATGCGTCGGCGTGCCAAGGCTCAGGACCGGCGCTAAAGCCTTCGCAACGCTTCACCAGGAGGAGACATCATGAGAATCGGGAAGGCCATCATCGCTGGCGTAGTCGGCGGCGTCGCGATGACCATCCTCGCGTGGCTTGTACGCCAGGCAGGACTTCCGATGAACGCGGAGATGATGCTCGGCTCCATGGTCAGCAGCTCGCCAGGCGCGACCACGTGGTTGATCGGATTCATCATGCACCTGATGATCTCGGCGCTGATCGCGCTCGCCTACGCGTGGGGCTTCGAACGGGTGACGCACCGGGCCGGGGCGGTGGTCGGGCTCGGCTTCGCGGTCATCCACGTCATCATCGCGGGGGTGGTCATGGCCATGATCCCGGTTATGCACCCCATGATCCCGGAGCAAATGCCCGCGCCCGGCGCGTTCATGGCCAATATGGGTGCAACGTTCGTGGCTCTTTTCGTGATCGAGCACCTGCTCTACGGCGCGATCGTCGGCGCGATGTACGGGCCCGTGGAACACCCCGCACTGGACCGCCCGATCGGCGCCGCTGATGCCCGGCGGGTGTAGCATCGCGCATCAGCGTGTGGTTCCACCGCACCCGCGGCGAGCTGTCAGCGCAGTGCGACGTCGAGGCGATGAACTTCCTCGCGCTCAACATCGCGCACGACATCATCACCGGCAGGCGCACGGTGAGTGATGCGCGGACGTTCTACGCGACGACGGCGATGGCGTTCAAGCAAGGCGACCGCTCAAGCCCGTGCGTGACGGGGCTGATCTTCCCGACCGAACCCAACGCGGCGGATCCGGACCACCCGCACCAGATGTGACGGAGGGGAACATGGCGGAGGGGCAATCGATAATCGCGGACTTGATCGACGGAGCCGTCGCGGGAGCGGTGGCAACGTGGGTGATGGGGAAAGTCACCACCTACCTCTACGAGCACGAGGACATGGCCGCGCGCAAGCGCGAGGACCGAACGCGAGAGGGCAAGACGGCCTACGGCGTGGCCGCGGAAAGGGCAGCGCGCGCGCTTGGAATCGAGCTCACCGACGAGGAGCGTGACAAGGAGTACGGTCCGGCGATTCACTGGACGCTCGGCATCGGCGCGGGTGCGCTCTACGGCGTGCTGCGCCCACGCCTGGAGAGCGCGGCACTCGCCCGCGGGCTCGCGTTCGGCACGGCGTTCTGGCTGCTCATGGACGAGACAGTGACGCCGGCGATCGGCCTCACCCCCGGCCCCGCCGCCTTCCCGTGGCAGACGCACGCGCGCGGCCTGGCCGGCCACCTCGCGTTTGGCGCCGTGGCGGACACGGCGCTGCACGCGCTCCAACCGGCTGCTGTCCAAGGCTGGACCCATCCATCCAGCGAGTAGCGATCGCGATTCTGTTCAAGGCCGCTGTCGGCAAGAGCTGTGCGATCAAGATCTCGCGGTCGCGGTCGCGCATCGTCAGGCGTCCTGGCAACATATATCATCGCGTCGCTGGCGCCCAATCGGCTCGGTCATGTCGTTGTCCTCGCGTCTGTGCGTCCGGCTTCGGTCAGAGGTCGCGACGGCGGCCTAACTGTGTAATGCGGTCGGCCGTCCGCGCCGCAATGGCCTCGATCGTCAGCGACGGATTCACTCCCGTACCGGTTGGGAGCACGGACCCGTCGCAGATGAACAGGTTTCCCACGTCGTGCGTGCGACAGTCTGGGTCGACCACGGAGTCCTGCGGGTCCGATCCCATCCGGCAGGTGCCAAGCAGGTGCGCCGTGCGTTCCGCCGACCAGATGTCGCTACCGCCGGCTGCCGCCATGATCCGCTTCATTCGCTCGATTGCGTGCGCGATGAGCCGGCGATCGTTCTCGTGATAGCCGAAGACGACGTCAGGAACTGGAAGGCCGTACTGATCCCGCTCGCTCGGATGGAGCCGTACCGCGTTCGACCGCTGGGGTAGCACTTCGCCGACGATTCCGATGCCGGAGTAGTAGTTGTAGTCCTGCATCAGCCTGCGGAGCTCAGCCCCCCAGAGCCCTCGTGCCGTCGTGACGCGGGCGGCGAAATCCACCGGATGCGGTCCGACGACCTCTATGGTGTATCCGCAGACGAACCCCTCGCCGGGCATAGTGCGGTTGAAATGCTCGGTGAGCGCGAGACCGGGCGGCGCCTTGTACTGGTTGATGCGTTCCTCGAAGCGCGCGAAGACCTGGTGTCCCGAGTGGACCATGAAGCACTTCCCCACCAGCCCCGAGGAGTTCGCGAGCCCCTGCGGGAACATCGAGCTCGCCGAGTTCAGGAGGAGCCGCGGTGTTTCGATCGCGTAGCCGCAGACGGCGACGTTTCTGGCGCGCTGGAAATGAAGCGCCGTGGCATCCTGGCCGCGAAAATAGAGCACGCCCGTCGCGCGCCCGCGCTCGTCGTGGGTGACCTTCGCCACCATGCAGTTCGGCCGCACCTCGGCACCGGCGGCGATCGCTCCCGGGATGTAGGTCACAAGGATAGAGCTCTTGGCGTTCGTCGTGCAGCCGTAGTTGCAGAAGCCGCGATAGACGCACGGCGGCCGGTCGCGGTGCGGCGCGCTCAACGTCGCCACCGGCGCGGGAGCAGCAGGGATGCCGAGCGCGGTACAGCCGTAGACGAGCACGCGCGCGGAGGCGTTCAACTCGTGCTCACGCTGTGGGTATCGCCGGCGACGCCGTCCCCAGGGGTAGAACGTCGGACCGGCGATGCGGAGATCGCGCTCGACCTTGTCGTAGTATGGCTCCAAGTCGTCGAAGGTGATGGGCCAGTCGCGCAACTCGACACCGCCGACGTCTCCCTCGAGCGTACGCCGGCGGAAATCCTCCGGGTGGGCGCGCATGGCGATCATCGAGTAGTGGACGGTGCTCCCGCCGACGCCGCGTCCACTGTTATTCGATCCGAGCTCCACCGGATCAGGACCGCCGGTGATTCGCTCGTCAGTCCAGAAGAGCCGACGTGACGCTGCCTCGTCGGACACGAAATCGCGCGTCGGGTCCCAATGCGGCCCCGCGTCCACGATCACGACCGAGAGCCCCGACTCGGCGAGCTTGGTGCCGAGCACCCCGCCCCCCGCGCCCGCGCCGACGATGCAGAAGTCGACTTCTTCGCGCGAGAGGTCACGCATGGAGACGCGCTCTCCATGGATTCCCGGCGCGTCGAGCGTGAAGTCCCTCATGAGCTCTGTTCGTCGGGGGCGTCCCATGGATCCACGCCACCCATCCCGTTGCGCACATGTCCGCGCGGTGAAGACGGTCCGCTGTACCCGATCTCGCTCCAGGCGCGCGGATGCGCGTAGTAGATCTTCACGACCGTAATGGACAACACGTCGCGGAAGAAGCACTTGGCCGAGAGGCGCTCCCATATGAAACCCGGTGCCTCGCCGCGCGCAATTCGGCGAAGCACTTCGTCCTGCTCGTGGGCCTCGAGATCGACGAAATTGCGGCGGCCATACAGAAGGCGGGCGCTCTCGTCGATGCCGGCGAGACCCAGGCGCCACGCGTCTCGCTGCGGCGGCATGTCCTGATAGCGATAGCCGTCGCGCCAATCGTTGTGCAGCTTCTCGTCGATCCAGGGAACGATCGGAACTTTGTCTGACGAAGACCGGTCGGGCTGTGGTATGATCCGGTCGACCACGACCTCGAGCAGCGCCGCCTCGACGTCCGTGAGAAAACGGATCGGCGGGACCTCGGCTAACCGGCGGCGTACGGCACTCCGCGTCTGCGCGTCCCAGTCGGGGGAGGACCACTTCTTCAGGACGTCGTAATTCGGATAGCGCGTCATGACGGTTACTCGCCCGCCGTGTCACGCCCACGTGGCGCCGTCACAGCATCTCCGTCGCTATGAGTCCGACTGCGGCGAGCCCCGCGAACGTCGCCGGGGCCAGAGGAGGCGGCCCCTGGAGCAGGTTGACGACGAACAGGTGAAGCCCACCCATCTGCCGGTCGAAGCCGCGCAAGTGCATGCCGAGGCCGAGGAAGCCGATAAGGAAGGTCAGAGCGAAGAGCATGCGCCCGATCACGTGGGGGGCTGTCGATGCCACCGACATCCAGCCGCTCGTCACTGCAGCGAGCAGCGGCAGCGTGAGCGGTACGTACATGAGCGGATTGTTGAAGGCGCCGCGATAGTGAAGAATCCCCGCCTGCACGATTGCGCCGATCAGGGCGACCGCCACGATCCCGAGAAGGGCGCTTCGCAACTCGACCCCCAGAACGGCGGGTCGTCCCGCAACGCCGTGTGCCGCGACGACGCACAGCGCCCCGACCATTGAGAGTGCGAGTGGTGCGAGCTGCGGCGCGCCGTACATCAGATGGTGCAGAAGCCACCTGTAGCTGCCCGCTTTCCCGGCAATCCCGTAGTAGTGATGATAGCCCACACCCACGAGGCCCGTGACGACGGCGGTCCACCCAGCCGCCCGCAACGCCGCCTGCGTCCACGCGGCGTCCGGTGCAATCACGGTCGCCAGTGCGGCGAGGATCAGCAGTCCGCCGCTGGCGAACGGCGCGTACTGCGCCCGCAGCGGAAACCCGGAGCGGTAGTGTCCGATCCACGCCTCTACCAGCGTGAACAGTGTGAGGAGAGCGGCGATGAGCGCGATCCATTGAAAGGCGGCGAGCCCCAGGAGGCGCGGCATCACGCGCTCCTCTTCGTCTCTCGGGGCGCCTCCTCCTCGGCCGACGGGAGCCGCCGATACCGGCCCGCGACCTCGGTGCCGTAGCGGTACACGAGCTCACCGCCGACGTAACCCTGCACCGCCATCACGAGCACGACCGCGCCGAGCGCGCCGAGGTACGCGATGGACACGGGTGTTGCGCGTTCCCAGAGTACGGCGCGCCAGATCGTCGTTCCGAGCAGCAGCCCGTAAAACGACGGCCCGAGTGCCATGTGCGCGCGAAGAAAGGAGCGGGCTTCTCCTTCCTCCATCGGCAACCGCAGGCGCGAGCTCACGCCGCTCGCGAGCGTGAACAGCGTCAGAACGGACGCGGCCGCGAGCGTCCACCATCCGGCCGCGGCGAGCGACTCGACCGCGAAAACCACGGCTCCGATGTCGAAGGCGAGCGACGACGCCGTGAGCGCGATCGTGAAGTGGGCGAAGATCGAGTGAAGCGGAGCATCGAGCCGCGCCGCACGTAGTCCATCGCGCATTGTGTTGACGGGACCCCTCTGAGCGGTGGCCTCAGTTCTCGCGGGCATCGTCGATCCGCGGAAGAATGCGCCCGCCGTAGCGAAGCACAGCGACGCGTGCCGTCGCGCCCTGTCGTTCGAACGCCATCGTCAACGCGTCCTGTGGGGTCGGCGCGAAGCGAAAGCCAAGTCGTTCCGCCTCGTCGCGCCGGATACCTGGCGAGACGAGGATGCAGTCGACGCGGTCCACGATCTGCGTGAGATCCAGAAGCACGGCGGCGCCGACCACGTCGGTGACGGCGCGGTTCTCCACCAGGCGTGCAATCTCCGGAAACGGGCGGTAGCCGAGCTGCAGCATGATCGAGTGTCGCTGCGCGACCCCTTCGGGGTTTGGCGAGACGACGATGAGCGTGCCATTGTCGCGGACTGCGAGGTCGCCGCTGTAGAACCCTTTCGCCGACTGCCACAGGTCGCGGTCAGCGGGGTGGCTGTCGGCCAGCACAATGTCCGCACGATGCGGGAGGCGTGCCTCGTTGATGTCGGCCGAGAGGCGGCACCCGGCGCGATGCGCGAGGACCGGATCTCCGGCCACGGAGCCGACGATGTAGCCCTCACGATCGGTCACGACGTTCACGATGTAGCGGAGCCCCGCGAGCCGGGCCGCCTCCTCGATCCGGTGTCGCATCGCGTTCGCGGGCCGCCCCATGATAGCACCGGAACGCTGGTGTGCAGCCTCCCACTGGCTGCGCGCCTGAATCTCCTGACCTGCGACACCGGGGAACGCGATCTTCGCTCCGCCGGAGAAGCCCATGATCCGATGCGGCACGATCGCGCCGATCCCAAGCACGAAATCCGCTGTGGCGACGAGCCGGTTTGCTCGCACCGGCGTTCCGTCCGAGGTGTGACCGAAGTCGTGTAGACCCGCTTCGTCGAGCCAGTCGTGTTGCTGAATCGTGAAACGGCCGTAATACCTTCCGAGCTTGGCCTGCAGCTCGGCGTCGGTCATGCGGCGGTGGGTGCCCTGCGCCGTGAGAAGCGTGACGTGGTCGTCCGCGACCCCCGCAGCTTCCAGTTCGGCGATCACGTACCGCAAAACGCGCGGGAGCGGCGTGCCGCGCGTGGCGTCGTCGACGAGGACGAGAACACGGTTTCCTGAACGCACCGCGTCGCGAAGGTGCGGGGCGCCGATGGGATTGGCCATCGCGCGGGCGAGAATGGCTTCCTCGTCTACGTCAATAACCGCGCGCGGCGCGAACACGCCAAGCACGTTCGCGTCGGGGACCTCGGCGGGCGCGATCGCTTCGTAGCCGGAGTACGGGAAGTCCACTGTCACCGCATCGTTCCACGCTCGCCGCGCCGCTACGCGCCGACGTCGATCAGCGCGAGTCCCGTCTCCGGGTCGTGCGTCCGCTGGAGATGGTGCGGCGACTCGACGAGTATCACCTCCAGGGTCGGGCGTACGTATCCCTCCAGCAGGTGGCCGCCGTGCGCCGTGCCGTCCGCCTTCCCGATGACGACGTGCGCATGGACTCTCGGTGCGCCGTCCGGTGACAGTGCGACGTTGCCGGTGAGGGAGAGCACCTCGACCTGCTCGCGAACCGGAATCCGGCGGTAATCTTTCGTCTCGCTCTCCCAATACCCCAGCGTCACCTCGCGGAACGCCCCGATGCCCGTGAAGTAGGCGCCACTGACCCCGTGCTCCTGGGCGGAGGCGACCAGGCCTTGAGCTGCCTCGTCTCCACTGCCGAATACAATCGCGAGCGTCCGCCGTCCGTCGCGGCTTTCGATCTGCCTTGTCCGCATGCGTCAGATCAGGTCGTGCACTTTGTCGCGGAAGAGCGTGAGCGCGATACGGCCACGGTTCGGCTCTCCGCGCGCGAGCGCCTTCGCAATGTTGAGCGCCTGCTCCAGCTTCACGCTGGCGGGATGGGGCGGCTCGAATGGATCGACGACCGCTTCGACGAGAGTAGGGCGCCGCCGTTTGCGCGCCATTCGGAGCGCCTCCTCGAGCGTCGAGCGTGCTTCCTTCGGCTTCTCGCATCGGTAGCCAACACCGCCGCACGCCTCGGCGATCCGCACGAAGTCGATCGGGTGCAGCTCGCAGCCGTACTCGGGGTTCCCGAGGAAGACCATTTGCTCCCACTTGATCATGCCGAACGTGTTGTTCTTGACGACGACGACGGTGATCGGCAGTTCATACTTCGCGGCGGTCGCGAACTCTCCCATGAGCATCGTGAAGGCTCCGTCACCTACGAAGGCGACACACTGCCGTCCAGGGTAGGCGACCTGTGCCGCGATGGCGTACGGAAGGCCGCACGCCATCGTCGCGAGATTCCCCGAGCAGGAGAACTGCTGTCCGCGCCGGATGTCGACGTGGCGCGCCACCCAGGTCGTGACCGTGCCGCTGTCGGTCGTGACGATCGCGTCGTCGTCGAGGAGCTCGCTCAAGTGATGAGCGATCACCTGCGGTTTCATCGGCGTGTCCTTGCGTGACGACCGGTCGCGCATCAGCCCCCGCCACTCCTTCATTCGCTCGCGCGACTTCTTGAGGAACGCGCCGTCCTTGCGCTTCTCGAGCAGCGGGATGAGCACCTGGAGGGTGGCCTTCGCGTCGCCGGCGAGGCCGGCGCTGACCGGGAATCGAAGGCCTATCCGCGCGGGGTCACGGTCGATCTGCACCGCGCGCGCCTGCTCGTGCTTCGGGTAGAACTCCATGTAAGGGAAGCTCGTGCCGACCATGAGCAGCGTGTCGCACTCCTCCATCGCCAGCTCCGACGGGAGCGTACCGAGGAGGCCGATGCCGCCGGTCGTGTACGGCGAGTCGTCCGGGACGACGGCCTTCCCGAGCAGTGGCTTCACGATCGGCGCGTGCAGAACCTCAGCGGCACGTTCGAGCTCTTCGCACGCGCCGAGGGCGCCCTGGCCGGCGAGGATGACGATTTTCTTCCCGGCATTGAGCACCCGCCCCGCGGCTTCGAGGTCCGCGCGGCACGGCACCGCGATCGGGGGACTCCACACCGACGACGTGTGACCCGCCACTTTCTTTTCTGACGGCTCGTCCTTGGCGAGCTCCTGCTCCTGTAAATCGACGGGACACGTGAGGTGTGCGACGCCTTTCGCGGAGAGCGCACCCCGGCATGCCCCATCGACGAGACTCTCGGCGTGGCCGGCGCTCATGATCTGCTGGTTGTAGACAGCGACGTCCTTGAAGAGCGAGAGAAGATCGACTTCCTGCTGGTAGTGGGTGCCGAGTAGATCGTGGTACGTCTGGCCGGTGATGGCGAGGACCGGCGCCCCGTCCAGCTTCGCGTCGTAAAGGCCGTTGAGGAGGTGAATGGCGCCCGGCCCCGAGGTGGCGAGGCAGACGCCGAGCCGGCCGGTGAACTTGGCGTAACCGCACGCCATGAAGGCCGCGGCTTCCTCGTGACGGACCTGAACGAAGCGAATGCGGTCCTGACGCTCGCGCAGGGCCTCCATGAACCCATTGATGCCGTCGCCAGGGAGGCCGAAGACGACCGACACGTCCCAGTCAAGGAGACGATCCACGAGCACGTCGGACGTCGTGCGCTTTTTGTCGCCCTTCTTTCCGTTGCCCTTCATGTCCCCTTCATGGTTGGCTCCTTCTCGCCGCGCTATCCGCGGCCGGCTTCTCTCGCGGGGCGGCCGGACAGTGAGTTCGGCGCGTTCACGTTCGCGTCCTCCGAGACGCCGACGCCGAGCCGGCTCACAAGCTCACCCCCGAGCCACCCGGTGAACAGCGCCAGGCCTAACCCAGGAAGGAAAGCATGAGCGCCGCTGCCAGCATCATGAGCGCCGCTGCCAGCGTTTCGTATGCGGGACATGACTCGGCATGCTGGTTCCGCTCTCACTGCGCCAAAACCGCTCGCGGACGCCACATGCAGCACTGACGAGGTCGTGAAGTTATTCCTTGGTTTTCCGCAAGAATTCATCCAGAGTGCCGCATGACCGCCAGTTGTCAGGCCGATTCACGTTGCTCGACGGCCCCGAAGACGAGTGGCTGACGATCCAAGCGGGCATCCCGCTTTAGCCAGCGCTCTTCGGACGCGACACACTGACCGCCGGGTGGCAAGCGACCCATGCTCGACCAGGGCGCGGTGCTCGACGCGAGCCTCACGAAGCTCGGCCGCATGCAGACCGACCGAACGTCCGATTGGCGCGACGAGCAGCCTGGCCGCATCCCGTATCAGGTGCGGCGTGGCCCGCTCGCGCGACTCGACATCAACCCGTACTCCGCTTGCTACGCCGACTTCACCAGTCCCCTGATGTTCGTCATCTCGCTCGCCCACCTCTTCTCGTGGACGGGGGACACGGAATGCCTGAAGTGCCACTGGGTGGCCAGTGGAGGACGCGACGATCTCCTGCTCGTCGTCGATCCCGTGCTGGGGGGGGGGGGGGGGGGGGGGGGGGGGGGGGGGGGGGGGGGGGGGGGGGGGGGGGGG
>JBOHTO010000073.1:0-14751 GCA_050733695.1 Gemmatimonadaceae bacterium
CCTTGCTCACGCGTCCGCCGCCGAAGAGTCCGGTGTCTCCCCCGTCGCCCGTCTTCGTGTAGATCTTCGGCGCCATCGTGTGAATGTAAGCGCGCCGGCGTTCGGCCGTAACGACTGTGATGGTTCCACGTCAACGGGAGGGGGGGGGCGAGTGTGGACGTATTCGCGCAGTGGGCCGGGCAGATGTACGAGATGTACGAGCGGAGGCCGCGATCGGCGGACAGCACGCCTGCGGCGATTCACCACTATCCGCCGAAGAGACGCTCCCAGAGGCTGCGGCTGCGCTGCCCCGCGCTGTCACCCACACCCGCCGGGGCAGCGCGTCGCAGGACGTGCCTGAGCGCAGAGAACACCGTCGCCTCGCCGGAACGGGAGAGCGGCTGATAGCTGGCCGGGAATATCCGTGCGAGATGTTCCTGCAGCCGGTCGGGCGAGCCGGGCTCGTTCTGGGCGATGCACCAGTTGTCGAGCGCGTGCCCCAGCGCGGCAGCGCTGGGGCGGCGAACGGGATCGCGCTCGAGCGCCTGCGTGATCAGCGCTTCCAGGTCGGCGTCGATGTCGGGGACGACGCTGCGGATGCCCGGGAGCGGGTTCACTGCAACCTCGTCGATCGCGAGCTCCGTCATGTCCTCGATGAAGAGCCGCTTGAGCGCGAGCAACTCGTACAGCACGACGCCAAGGGCGAACACATCGCTCGGCGCTTCCGCAGAGAGACCGAGTATCTGCTCGGGACTCATGTAGAACTTCTTGCCCATGAGCATTGGCCGCTGCGCCGCCGGGTCGATCGACGTGCGCGCCTTCGCGATTCCGAAGTCCGCGAGCTTGATGTGGCCGTCCCAGGTGGCCATGACGTTCCCGGGGGAGACATCGCGGTGGACGATGTCGAGACGGCGGCCGTCGGGCGCGACAAAGTTGTGAGCGAAGTCAAGCGCCCGGCAGACGCGGCTGCCAACGTAGGCGGCGAGCGGATGCGGCATCGGCGCTTCAAGCTCCACGTGGCGATCGATCACGGATCGCAGCGTGGGACCGCGTATGAACTCCATCGCGATGAAATACTGACCGTCGACCTCGCCGAGCTGGTAGATCTGGACGATGTTGCCGTGCATCAGGTTGGCGGAGAGCTTGGCCTCATCGATGAAGAGCTGGAGGAACTCCTCACGCTTCGCGTAGTCGGGGTGGATGACCTTGAGCGCGATGCGCTTGGAGAAGCCGGAAGGCCCGAGCTGTTCCGCAGCGTACACCGCGGCCATCCCACCCTCGGCGATCTTGCGCACGAGCCGGAACGAGCCCGCGTATTCGAGGTAGGCGTCGCCATTTGAAGCCATTGGGGGATCGGTTGGAGAGCCGGGAGTCTGGGGTCAGCGAGCCACGCCAAGGTAAGGCTTGCCCCGCGGACGCGCTGCGGTTGAACTTTGTCGGATGACGCACGAGATCAAGGACATCACGATCCTGGGCGCGGGTCCCACCGGACTCTTCGCCCAGTTCTACGCCGGGATGCGTGGTGCAACTGCACAACTGGTAGACGCACTCCCGGAGGTTGGAGGGCAGCTCACCGCGCTCTACCCCGAGAAGTACATCTTCGATGTGGCGGGCTACCCAAAGGTGCTGGCGAAGGATCTCGTCCGCGCGCTGCGCGATCAGGCCGCGCAGTTCGGCGGCGCGACGCACCTGGACCAGCACGTCACCGCCCTCGATGATGACGGTGATCATCTGACACTGGTCACGGAGACCGACCGGTTCCCCACGCGGGCCGTCGTGGTGGCGGGTGGAATCGGAGCGTTCTCGCCACGCCGACTGCCGCAATCGTGCGCCGACGAGTGGTACGGCCGCGGCATCTTCGACAAGGTGCTCGATCCCGAGCGGTTCCGCGGGCAGAGGATCGTGATCATCGGCGGTGGCGATTCCGCGTTCGACTGGGCGCACCAACTGCTCGATCGCGCGGCGGCGGTGACGCTCGTGCACCGGAGCGACCGTTTCCGCGCGCACGCATCGACCATTGCCGAAGTATCGGCCGCCGCGGCGGCGGGGCGCGCCACGATGCTCACTTTCCACGAACTCGCGGCGATAGAAGGAAACGGGGGCCGGCTGCACGCCGTCACGTTCACGGACAAGAAGGCGCGCACGACGGTGCGCGTCGAGGCCGATGCCGTGCTGCCGATGCTCGGATTCGTGAGTGATCTCGGGACGCTTGTCGAATGGGGTCTCACGATCGTGAAGCACGAGATCGTGGTGAACAGCATGATGGAGACCGGCCGGCGCGGCGTCTGGGGGGCGGGTGACATCACGACGTATCCTGGGAAGCTCAAGCTCATTGCGACGGGTTTCGGCGAGGCGGCGATCGCCGTCAATCAGGCCGTGCACTGGATCTACCCCGAGAGGAAGATCGAGCCCGGGCACAGCTCCAACATGGCGATCTTCGGGCAGAAGGACGACTGAGGGCGGGCGCGTTCACCCCCCTGCGACATAACTCCCCCATAGGGCGTCATCGTCGCAAGAGCGGGACTGGATTTTCACCGCGCGGCGATCTCGATCAATCGTATGCCACGCGCGGGTCCGCCTTCGCGTACGCGATGTCCGTGATCAGGTTCACGAGCACGAACACGAAGCTGAGAAACAGCACCGTCCCCTGGATCGCCGGTAGGTCGCGCCGCGAGATGGCGTTGACGACGTACCTCCCGATTCCCGGCCAACTGAAGATCGTCTCGGTGAGGATGCTGCCCGTCAGATAGTACCCGAAGTCGAGGCCGAGCACCGTGATCACCGGGATGAGCGCATTGCGCAGTGCGTGCCGCGTCACGACGACACGCTCCCGCAGTCCCTTCGCGCGTGCGGTGCGCACGAAGTCGCTGCCGAGCGTGTCGAGCATGGACGAGCGAGTCACGCGCGCGAGAAACGCGATCGAGCGCGATCCCAGCGCCAGAGCCGGCAGGACGAGGTACTCGAGCCCGCCGTAGCCCGACGGTGGCAGCCACTGCAGCGTGACCGCGAACAGCAGAATGAGGATGAGCCCCACCCAGTACACCGGGAAGGAAATTCCGAGATAGGCAACGCCGAGCCCCGTGCGATCGAGCCAGCCGCCTGGCCAGTAGGCGCTGAGCACGCCGATCGTGATTCCCAGCACGGACGCGAGCAGCATCGCTGCGGCCGCCAGTTGGAGCGTCTTGGGGAAACGCTCGAGGATATCCTGCAGGATTGGCCGGTTCGTGATGTACGAGCGTCCGAGATCGCCCTGGACCACGCCGGCAGCGTAGTGGCCGAACTGGGAGAGGAGCGGCTCATCGAGGCGGAGCTCTTCGCGGAGGCGCGCAACGGTTTGCGCATCCGCGCGCTCGCCTACCATCGCCATCACGGGGTCGCCTGGCGCGATGTAGAGCAGCAGGAAGACGACTACGAGCACGCCCGCGAGAGTGGGCACGGCGAGCGCGAGACGGCGGGCGATGAATGAAAGCAGGCGGCGATCCGTGTTCGTGGGATTGCGTGAAGTTACTGGCTGTGGATCGTCTGGCACCAGTGACCGACAGGAATGAGTTCCGCCCGTTGCATTCGCCGATGCTCTCCCGAAAGGATGCCACGCGAATGAGTGTTTCGGTTCGCCCCATTTCGAGCAGCGCTGCCCTCGTCATCATCTGGACGGCGTGCCTGGCTCTGCCGATTCGCTCCGGCGCCCAGGAAACGGAACCTCCCGAGCCGGTGATCGACGTACACGTCCACACGCTGCCGCTCAGCGATCCCGGGCGGCGCGAGGATCTCACGGGACTGCGAGCACCCAGAACACTCGATGAGCTCCGCCGCCGGAACATCGAAGTGCTGCGGCGGCATGGGGTGGTTCGCGCCCTCGCCAGCGGCGCCGACCTCGCGTTCTACCTGACAGCCGACAGCGCGCTGTTCGCGCCAGGTCTCCGTCTCAATGCTCCTGTGCTCGCTGTGGACTCATTGCGCACGCTGTTCGGGACGGGTGCGTACCTCGCGCTGGCCGAGTGGGCGCCGCAGTACGATGCAATCGCGCCGAACGATCCGCGTCTGGAGTCCTATTTCGCCCTGGCAGAGGAGCTCGACATACCGATCGGTCTCCACGTGGGCTTGCGTCTCCCGGACGCGCGCAGCGATGCCACCTGTGGCATGGGTCCGTCGGGCACGGCGACGCTGAGCGACCCCATGCTCCTGGACGGGGTGCTCACGCGGCACTCGCGGCTGCGCCTCTTCGTGATGCATGCCGGGTGGCCAATGCTCGACCGCATGCTGGCGCTTCTCGATGCGCATCCGCAGTTGTACGTCGACATCAGCTTCATCGACTGGGTGATCCCGCGCGATGAGTTCCACGCATATCTGCGCGCGCTCGTGGACGCCGGACACGGCGAGCGCATCATGTTCGGTTCGGACCAGATGCTGTGGCCCGAGGCGCTCCCGCTCGCCTTGGAAGCGGTCAGGACGGCGGAGTTTCTTTCACCGGAGCAGAAGCGGGACATACTCTTCCACAACGCCGTGAGATTCTTTCGCTGGGGTGACCTCGCACATTTGCGAGTCCACCGGGCAGTGAGATAGTCGGAGCGCGGCGGCTCGGCCCGCCCATCCACGGGCGCGCGACGTGTTGCCGGGGGCGCGGGTACGTGAAGCTGGCGGAACGCGCTACCGGAGTTCGTCCATCAGTTTCCCGAGCGCGCCGCTTCCGGGGCAGAGAGAATCACAGGGGATGTTGACCAGCGGCTGCTCCACCGTGTTGCTCGTCGCGTGCATGTCCGGCATTCCGGTCTCGATGTAGAGCAGTCCGGTCGCGATCTCTCCGCGCTCCTGCAGCGAGCGCACGTGTGCGTACGCCGCATCGCGATCTGTGGGATCGTACTCCTCATCTACTGCGCGGAAGCGGACGATGCTGCCGTCGTGCATCGTCACGGACGTTGACTCGCCCGCCTCGCCGGAAGGTGAGCCCGGGTAGGCGCCCCGAGCGTCTGCGTTGTCCGACGCTGGTGCCCGTTCTCCATTGCTACCGATCGTTATCTCGCGCCGCATGGGCACGAAATCAACCGGCGCCACCTCGTTGTAATGCTCGCGCGTGTAGCCATAGCTCTTGGTCGAACCGTCGTGGTCGTTGAAACTCACGCACGGCGAGATCACGTCGACGAGCGCGAACCCCTTGTGACGGAGACCGGCTTCGAGGATCGGCACGAGCCGGGACTTGTCGCCGGAGAAGCTGCGCGCCACGAACCCGGCGCCGAGGGTGAGGGCGAGCAGTACGGGGTCGATCGGACGCTGCACGTTGGGTACGCCGCGCTTCGACTTCGAGCCGACGTCCGACGAAGCGGAGAACTGTCCCTTCGTGAGCCCGTACACGCCGTTGTTCTCGAGCACGTACAGCATGTCCACATTGCGCCGGATGACGTGGCACAACTGGCCGAGGCCGATGGACAGCGAATCGCCGTCGCCGGAGATGCCGACGTAGACGAGATCCCTGTTGGCCGCGTTGGCGCCGGTCGCGATCGACGGCATGCGGCCGTGCACCGAGTTGAGTCCGTGTGACTCGCGCATGAAGTACGCGGTCGTCTTCGATGAGCAGCCGATGCCGCTCAGCTTCGCCGCCCGGTGGGGCGCTATGTCGAGCTCGAAGAACGCCTGCACGAGAGCCGCCGTGATGGAGTCGTGCCCGCAGCCGGCGCAGAGCGTCGACATGGCGCCTTCGTAATCCCGTCGGGTGAGTCCCAGCGCGTTGGTACGCAGGCCTGCGTGGCGGACTGGAGGCTTGCGTATCGATGTCATGCGCCCACGCCCTGCACCGTGCCTTCCGCCGCACTCTCAACGGCGCCCGCCATGCGCTGCATGACCTCGCGCACGACATGGTCCGCGGCGAGCGGCATCCCGCCGTAATCCAGAACAGGCGTCATCGCATCGCGCGGATGGCCGGTCTCGAGTGCGAGCAACGAGCGGAGTTGAGCGTCCCGGTTCTGCTCGATCACGAAGCATCGGTTGTGCGCCGAGAGAAACTCGCCCACCGCGGCATCGAACGGGAACGCGCGAATGCGCATGTAATCGACCGCAGTCCCCCCTGCGCGCAGCCGGTGTACGGCTTCAAGCACGGCCGCGTGACAGCCGCCAAGCGAGATGATCCCGACTGCTGCACCGCGCCCGTTCCCGCCCGGTTCCCCCACATCGGCAACTCCACGCGCATCACCGGCCGCCATGTGACATTCCGGTGCCGGCAGCGCTGGAGTCGCACCGGCGAGCTTGCGAGCGAGCCGGTCCATCACCTCGCTGTACTCCGCGGCGTCCTCAGTGTATGCGCCATGCCGGTCGTGTCCCGACCCGCGCGTGAAATACGCACCCCTGGGGTGCACGCCCGGCAGCGTGCGCGCCGCGATGCCATCGCCATCCCGATCGAGATAGCGCGAGAACCGCTCGATACGCTCCAGCTCCTCCGCGCCGAGGACCTTCCCGCGGTCGGGACGATAATTGTCGTCCCACACGAGGCGCCGGCACATCCAGTCGTTCATCCCTATGTCCAGGTCGGACACGACGAACACCGGCGTCTGAAAGCGCTCGGCGAGATCGAACGCCTGCACCGCCATGTAGAAACACTCCTCCGGATTCGCGGGGAAGAGCGCGATGTGCTTCGTGTCGCCGTGCGAGGCGTAGACGACCGAGATGAGATCGGACTGCTGCGTGCGGGTCGGCATGCCCGTCGACGGCCCCGTGCGCTGCACATCGAAGATCACCGCCGGTACCTCGGCGTAGTAAGCGAGTCCGATGAACTCGCTCATGAGCGAGATGCCGGGTCCCGCGGTGGACGTGAATGCACGCGCGCCCGCCCAGCTCGCCCCGATCACGATTCCGGCGGCCGCGAGTTCATCCTCCGCCTGTACGATACAGTAGCGATTGCGCTTCGTGTCCGCGTCCAGCCTGTACCGCCGGCAGAAATCGGCGAAAGCCTCCATGAGCGACGTCGCCGGTGTGATCGGATACCACGCGCCTACCGTCGCGCCGGCGTACACACATCCCAGCGCGGATGCGGTGTTGCCGTCCAGCATGACGAAATCGGCGACGGCATCCATGTGCTCGAGATGGAAGGGCAACGGACATTCGAAGCGTCCGACTGCATGCTCGTATCCGAGCCGGACCGCGCGCGCGTTGGCGTCGAGGAGCGAGGGCTTGCGCGCGAACTTCTCGTCGAGCAGTGACTCGATCACGCCCATGTCGATGCCAATGAGAGCAGCCAGTGCACCCGCATAGACAATGTTCCGGAGCAGCGTTCGCTCGCGGTCGCCCTCGAAGTTCTCCGTGCAGAGCCGCCCGAACGGAAGGCCGAGAAGAGTGACGTCGCTGCGCGCGAGGGCGGCCGCCGTGGGCCAGGACGAATCGTAGAGCAGATACCCGCCGCTCCGCGCGGAAGCGACATCCCTTGCATACGTCGCCGGATTGAATGCCAGCACCAGATCGAAGCTCGGCGGGCGGGCTGTATACCCGTCCCTGCTGACGCGGATGTCGTACCACGTAGGCAGCCCCTGGATGTTCGACGGGAATATGTTCTTTCCAGACACGGGAACGCCCATGCGGAAGATCGCCTTCACGATGAGATCGTTTGCGCTGGAGGAACCGGTCCCGTTCACCGTCCCGATCTTGAGCGCAAAGTCGTTGATCCCGCTCACGCGCCGCTCCCGCAGGCACGCCCCGCGTACGGCAGCAGCAGATCGAACTTCTGCATGTCCCACGCGGCGGTCGGGCAGCGATCCGCGCACAGGCCGCAGTGGAGGCATACGTCCTCGTCCTTGACCATCACGCGCCGCGTCTGGGGCAGCGCCGCAGAGACGTAGATGTCCTGCTCGAGGTTCTGCGCTGGAGCGGAGAGGCGAGTGCGCAGATCGGCCTCCGGCCCGTCGTGCGTGATCGTCAGACACTCAACCGGGCATACGTCGATGCACGCATCGCATTCGATGCACAGGCCGGCGGTGAAATGCGTCTGTATGTCGCAGTTGAGGCAGCGCTCCACTTCGCGCGCGGTTTCCTCGGCGGTGAAGCCCAGCTCCACCTCCACGCTCAGCTTCGAGAAGCGCTCGGCCAGCTCCGCGTGCTGCATCTTCGTGCGCGGCACCGGGCTGTAGTCGTTGCTGTAGCTCCAGGCGAACATGCCGAGTTTGGCGCTGCCGAGGTTCATGCCCTGAGGCGGGCGCTCGACGAGCGGAAGCTGCAGGCAGTGCTGATGGATGGAGATTGCCGCCTGGTGCCCGTGCTCGACCGCCCAGATGATATTCTCCGGTCCCCATGCGGCGTCGCCGCCGAAGAAGAGGCCCGTGCGCGTGCTCTGCATCGTGCTTCGGTCGACGATGGGCATCCCGCGCTCGTCGAAATCGATCCCGATGTCGCGTTCGATCCAGGGAAACGCGTTGTCCTGGCCGATCGCGAGAATCACGGCATCACACGGGATGACGATCGTGTCGATGACTTCGCTCGTCTGACGTCCACTCCCTCCGGCGCCTTCATGCCAGCGCAGCCGTTCGAACTGCATCCCCACGAGGCGGCCGTTCTCGACGATGAAGCCAGTGGGAGAGTGGTTCTCGACGATCTCGACGCCCTCCTCCTGCGCATCCTCGAGCTCCCACGCCGACGCCTTGAACCATGGGCGCGACCGCCGCGCCATCACCTTGATGTCCCGGCCGCCGAGGCGGCGCGCGGTGCGGCAGCAGTCCATCGCCGTATTGCCGACGCCGATGATCAGCACCCGGGGCTCGATGGACGTGATGTGTCCGAAGTGCACCGACTCGAGCCATTCGATGCCGATGTAGACGTGATCGCTGTCGCGCCGGCCGGGGATGTCGAGCTCCTTTCCCCGGGGCGCGCCGCTCCCCACGAACACCGCGTCGTATCCTTCCCCGAGCAGTGCGCCCATGCTGCTGACCGGCGTGCTGTAGCGGACGTCCACGCCCATGTCGAGCACCATGGCCACCTCTTCGTCCAGCACCGATGCCGGCAGGCGGAAGGCCGGGATGTTGGTGCGCATGAGCCCGCCCGGGCGGTCGAGCTGCTCGTAGATCGTGCACTCGTAGCCGAGCGGCATGAGATCGTTGCAGACGGTGAGCGACGCGGGGCCGGCGCCGACAAGCGCGATGCGCTTCCCGTTCTTCCGGTGCGGTATCGTCGGCATGCGATCACTGACGTCGCCGCGCAGATCAGCCGCGACGCGCTTGAGCCGGCAGATCGCCACCGGCTTTCCATCGACACGCTCCCTGCGGCACGCGGGTTCGCACGGCCGGTCGCAGGTACGGCCGAGGATACCTGGAAAGACGTTCGACTCGCGGTTGACGAGGTACGAGTCGGTGTAGCGTCCCAGCGCGATGAGCCGGATGTACTCGGGAACGTCCGTGTGGGCCGGACATGCCCACTGGCAGTCCACGACCTTGTGGTAGTAACGGGGATCGGTTACGTCGGTGGGCATCGGAGAGCCCTCACCTCGCAGGCGGGTACGCCCATGATCGCGGCCCGCGCACGGCTTTGCAAGTTCGGGCGGTCCGGGTGTGGGGGCCACGACCGTGCCACAGCGGTTGCGGGCTTCCACAATCCGACGCATCGTGAAGGGTCGCCCGCGAGACGGTGGCCGTTCGCGGAGGCGACACACGCTCGCCTCTCCCCGGGCGGCGTGCTCCACCGCGACCGTGGAGGACCGAGCATGACAACTACCGGACTGACCGAACCGCAGACCGAGCCGGCGGCGGAGCTGCACGCCATGGGCAGGTACCTCGACCCGGAGCAGGTCAGCGGGGCGTTGGGGCTTCACGCGAGCGCGTCGATCGCGCCGCAGGCGAGCACGATCGACGGCGCGAGCCGAACCAGGCCGGGGTCGTGGGTCTACAGCACCGGCGAGTCCTTCCACGCCGCGTCGGCGGAGGCGCATCTCGAACATCTGCTCGAACTGCTCGAGTCGCGCGGGCGCGCGGTGCGGCGCCTCACGTCGGAGCACTGTCTCTGGCTCGAGCTGCCCTGGCCTCCGCGACGCTCGAGCGACGATCTGCCGCTCGAGCTGGTCGAGCGCGCGATCGCGCTCGACCTTCGCGTGAAACTGCGATGAGGCAACGGGGTCGATCCCGCTGCCCATCGTCTATGACGCCGGCACCGCCTCCGCTGTCGCCGGGTCGATGATTGCGCGGACCTCCGATATCCGGTTCGCCGGGAATCCGCCGGAGCGTGCGTGTTCGCGGATGATGTCGGCATCGGCGGCGATGTAGACGCAGTAGATCCTGTCATCGGTCACATAGCTCTCGACCCACTGGATGTCGCTGCCCAGCGCATCCAGCACATCGCAGGACTTTCGCGCGACGCCCTGGAGATCGCCCGGCGAGAGCTGGCCAGCCCCGGGAAGCTCGCGCTCGATCAGATACTTTGGCATTGTGCATTCCTCTCGATTGGAAGGTTGAACGTCTGCCGCGCTCAGGGCGCGGCGTGGTCGCAGCTCACGCGGGGATTCCAGTCGGCGAATATCCCGCGCGGGTTGTGGCGGAAGTGCCAGACATGGAGCACCCAGAGCCCGAACGCCTCGTTGCGGTGGAACGACTGGCCGTACAGCTCCGGCGGGCTTGCATCCGACCAGGCGTCGAAGGGCACCACATACTCGACGGCGACCAGCCGGAGCTCGCCATTGCTGCGCGGCTCGTACAGCAGGAGCTCCGGCTTCAGCGCATCGACGACGCCATCGATAAGGGCGACGTTTCCGTAGTGATATCCCATCCCGCCCAACTCGGCATCGCTGAAGCAGCCGGTAACCTGGGTACCCCACCCGGCGGCGACCGCCTTTCGGAACTGGTGGAAGGGTGCGGTGACCGCCCGAAGCCGGGCGATCTGTCGCTGGACGTCGCCAGGCACGCCTGCGCTGGCCGCATGCCGAGCGTGGAGCGAGGGTGCTTCCCGCGTGGATGCGTCGGCTGATGTCGCCCTGGACGCATCCGCACACCCGGTGAGCACCAGCCCGGCGATCCAGGCGAGCCTCCAGTTGGGGTGTGCGGCCGAGCGGTAGTGCGTGTGCTGCATCGGTGCCTCCTCTGGTTGAAGAGATGATTGCGATGGCCGACACGTCGGTGATCCTTGCCCATGCGTGTCGCGTGCGTAAGAATGGGGGAGAGCATCGCCGCCTTCTCGCCCAGGGATCGCCAGCGGCTCGCCTCTCCCCAACCCGCCTCCACTGCGCATGGTGCAGCGTCTCGAGCTCTTCGGCGGCATCTCGATAGAGACCGACACCGGTCCAGTGACGGGGCGGGCGGTGCAGCGCCGCCGGCTGGCGCTGCTCGCGCTGCTCGCGGCGGCTCGCTCCCCTGGAGTGGGCCGGGACAAGCTCGTTGCCTATCTCTGGCCCGACGCGAACGCGGAGAACGGACGTCGCTTTCTCTCCGACTCTGTCTATCGGATCAACCAGGCGCTGGGCGGCGATGTGATCCTGGCAGCGGGGGATGATCTGCGGCTCGACGCGCAGCGGCTGCCGAGTGACCTGTTCGAGTTCGAGAATGCGCTGGCCGACGGCGCGCACGAAACGGCCGTGACGCTCTATAAGGGACCATTCCTGGATGGATTCTTTCTGTCGGATGCCGCCGAACTGGAGCGATGGGTAGAAGGTGAGCGGGATCGCCTCGCGCGCAGCCAGGCTTCCGCGCTCGAAGCCCTTGCCGAGGCAGCGGAGCGGATGCAGGATCCGGCGGCGTCCGCGGGTTGGTGGCGCCGGCTCGCGGCGCACGATCCCTACAACTCCAGGATCGCGCTCCGACTGATGCAGGCGCTCGACGCGGCCGGTGAGCGCGCAGCGGCCATACAGCACGCGCGTGTTCACGAGGCCCTGCTCACGCACGACCTGGAGATCGAGCCGGATGCCGGGGTAAGGGAGCTTGCCGAGCGACTCAGGCGTGCCGGCGGAACCGGGCAGAGCACACGTAACGCGCAGTCGAAAGCTGACGATGTCCTCACCCGGGCACCGGCCAACGTCCCAGCCGCCTCCGCCGCCTCAACCGCCGGCGCAGCGGGTGCAGTGGAAGCGCGCGGCCGATCCGCCGGAATGCTCCAGGAGCCGGCCCCTGCGCTCTCCGCCGCACGTGAAGAACACGCGCCCCTGCCTCGCCGGCACCGGCCCCGGCGCGGGCCGATGCCCACCTTCCTCTGGGGAGTACTTGGCGCGGTCGCTGTCGCGGGCCTCGCGGTGTGGCTGCTGGGCCGGGGCCGGGCGGGGGGCGCAGCCGTGCGCATAAGTACGATCGCAGTGCTGCCCTTCGTGAACCTGAGCGCGGACCTCGATAACGAATACTTCAGCGATGGGATGACCGAGGAGTTGATGATGACACTCGGCAAGGTGGACGGGCTGCGGGTCGCCTCGCGCACTTCCGTGTTCGCCTACAAGGATCGGCCGGTGGACGTGCGCGAGGTCGGAGAACGACTCGGCGTCGAGGCCGTGGTCGAAGGAAGTGTGCGGAAGGCGGAGGGGATGGTGCGCATTGCCGCGCAACTCGTGAGCACGGTCAATGGATACGAACTCTGGTCCGGTGTGTACGAACGCGAGCTCGAGGATGTTTTCGCGATCCAGGAGCAGATCTCTCACGCGATCGTCGCGACGCTCAGGGGTAGCGGGACGCTGGCCGACTCCGACAGCCTGCGCCTTGCCGATCGGTCGACGCAGGATCCCGAAGCGTACGATCTGTATCTGAAGGGCCGTTTCGCATGGCATCAGCGCACGCAGGAAGGGTTGAAGAGAGCGGTCGCATACTTCGGCGAGGCGGTCGAGGTGGCTCCGAACTACGCGCGCGCGTACGTCGGGCTTGGCGACGCCTACGCCGTGGGGGCGTTCTACGATTATCTGGAGCCGCGAACGGCCTACCCGAAGGCGGAGGCCGCGGCACGGCGCGCGCTCGAGATCGATGCGACGCTGGCCGCGCCGCACGCGACGCTGGGCTACGTTCTCACGTATTTCCACCTGGAATGGCCACGCGCCGAGGACGAATTCAGGCGAGCCCTCGCGCTCGACCCGAGCTACTCCACGGCGCATCAGTGGTACGCGAACCTGCTCACCGTCGCCGCGCGCTTCAACGAAGCAGAGCGGGAGATGCGCCTCGCGCAGGAGGCCGACCCGCTGTCGCTGATCGCGAACGCGGCGCTGGGCTGGAGCTTCTACTACGCGGGCAAGTACGATCAGGCGCTGACGCAGTGCAGGACCACGCTCACCCTGAACCCCGATTACCAACTGGCGCATCTCTGGGGAGGGTGGGCGCTACAGGCAACAGGGCAGCGCGAACAGGCGCGCGAATGGATAGGTCGGGCGGTGCGGCTCTCGGAAGGAAGCGTGCTCACGCGTCTGTCCCTCGCCCAACTGCTCGCCGGTTCCGCGTCCGTTGCGCAGAGAGACTCGGCGCGCGGGATTGTTCGCGAGGTCGAGTCGTACGCCGAGCGAGGTGACTACGTGCCGGCTTACGAGATCGCAAAGGTGCATCTGGCACTCGGCGATCGTGCGGAGGCGCTCGACTGGCTCGAACGCGCTTACGAGGATCGGTCGCACTCGATGGCCTTCCTGCGGGTGGATCCGCAGCTCGCTCCGCTTCGGGGCGACAGTCGATTCGAAGCTCTGGTGACCAGGGCGCTTGGACGATCGGTCGCGGGCGCGGGCGACGGGTGGCATTTCCGGTGGCGACCGGAGCTGTCACGACCATTGATGACGTATATCGTCTAACATATGTTAGATCGAAAGCATCCGGATCTCGCGTGCGACCAATCGCGCCACGGTCCTCGCCATATCCAAAGGCAGCCCACCAGCTAGAATTCTTTCGCCGTGGGGATGTTGCTCCAGGCGAATGCGGACCTCCGAGACGCGCAAGCGAAGCCTGTCATCCCGCACGGCGCTACGGAGTTGCCGACAATAGCCGGGCCTGTCTGCAGGGTGAGGCACTTGACGCGGCCCACCCTGCCGGCGGACCCTTCGAGCGCTGCATCCAAAGCGTACCGGACGAACCCTTGGACCACGAGGGGTGTGTCGAGATCTTTTCTGGTTGCTTCCGCCGCGCCCGACTTCGCTACGCCACCTTCGAACCGCCCTCGCCCTGTGAGCCTCGTTAAGTCCAAGCAACGCGTCGCCGACCACGGGGAGGTCTTCACCCCGGCCTGGATGGTCGACGCGATGCTCGACCTGGTTAAGGCCGAGACGGAGCGCATCGACTCCCGGTTCCTTGAGCCGGCGTGCGGGAGCGGCAACTTCCTCGCGCAGGTGCTACGGCGCAAGCTCGCTGCCGTCGCACTCAAGTACGGCGAGTCCGACTTCGAGCGGCGTCACTATTCGCTGCTCGCGCTTATGTGCATCTATGGCATTGAGCTGCTCTCGGACAACATCGCCGAGTGCCGCGTGAATCTCACGGAGATCCTCGCCGACCACCTCCGCCTGGATGAGTCGGATCAACTATCTCGCGCCGCGTCCTACGTGGTGTCGCGGAATCTCGTGCACGGCGACGCGCTCACGATGCGCACCCACGACGGCCATCCGATAACCTTTGCCGAGTGGGGCTACCTGGGTAAGGGCAAGTTTCAGCGTCGTGACTTCCGGCTCGACATCCTCACCCAGAGCTCGGCCTTCGGTGAGGAGGGCACGCTCTTCGCCCACCTCGGCAAGCACGAGATCTTCACGCCGACCAGGACGTACCCGCCGATGACGGTGGGCGAGCTTGCCTCCGCCGCAATCGACGATGTCCCGAAGGACGGCGTATGAGCGCCCAGGCACGCTTTGCGCTCCGCGGCCGGAACCCGGATGTCTTGACG
>JBOHTO010000074.1:0-4978 GCA_050733695.1 Gemmatimonadaceae bacterium
GCTTCGGATGGTGTCTGCCAGTCGAGCGTTTGTCGAGGGCGTCCATTCAACTCGGCCGCGACGGCGTCGAGCTGGGCCTGCGTGTAGCCCGATAAGTCGGTCCCCTTCGGGAAGTACTGGCGGAGCAGGCCATTAGTGTTCTCGCTCGTCGCGCGTTGCCATGGGCTCCGAGGATCACAGAAATACACCTGCACACCGGTGGCGACCGTGAATGGAACATGCTCTCCCATTTCCTTCCCCTGGTCCCACGTGAGCGACCGACGCAGGTGAGCGGGCAATTCCTGAATGGCGCGAATGAGCGCGATCTTGACGTCGGCGGCCAGTCGTCCCGTCCTGAGATCGACGAGCATGACGAAGCGCGTCTGTCGCTCGACCAGCGTCGCGATCGCGGATCGTGACTGTTTGCCCAGGATCAAGTCGCCTTCCCAGTGGCCTGGCACGGCGCGGTCCTCGACATTCGCGGGCCGATCGCTGATCAGCACCATGTCCTTGAGCTGCCCCGCGCCCAGCGCACGGCCATGGGGGCGACGCTGCGCCCGACCCGAGCGAAGACAGCGCGTGAGCTCCTTACGAAGTGCCCCACGCCCCTGCACGAAGAGCGACTGATATATCGTCTCATGCGACACGCGCATCTCCGGGTCATCGGGAAAATCGCGCACCAATCGCGCCGCGATCTGTTGCGGCGACCACCGGCGGGCGAGGCTGCGCTCTACCTCAGCGCGCAGCCTGGGACACGCGGCCAGCTTCGAGGTCTTCGGTCGCCGCGCTCGCCGGTGTGCCTTGGCTTCGGCCCGCCACGCGCGATACTGCAAGCGCGCTCCACCCGCGGCAACGTCGCGCGATACGGTCGACGGCGAGCGACCCAGGCGTGTCGCGATCGCCCGGCAGGAGTCGCCAGCCAGGAGGCTCCGGGAAATCTCTTCGCGCTCCGGCAGCGACAATCGCAATGCAGACTGCGGTCTAGTCCGCGGCTTTACTCCACCCGTCTTCTCGAGCAGGCGCTGCACGGACTTGGCGGAACAGCCGACGGCCAGCGCTGCCGCGGCATGCGTCACACCTGAACGAACGCGTTGCTGAAGCTCGAATCGTTGTCCCTGTGAGAGCCTGTGTGCCGGACCTGATCCCTGCCCCATTTGACACCCCACATCAAGACGATGAAAGATTCCCCAATCGCACAACGTGATGCAGGGACCCTTGAAGCCGCCGGGGAAGTTCAGCCGCCTAACCCCGCGTTCGAGCGGACCCGCCAGGAAGCGGCGTCGTGTCTCATGAGTGGTCGGTGGCGGCGGGCCGCTCAACTCGGACGTTAGACAGCGCAATCCAGCGTAGGCTCGCGAAAGGGTCAACCTTGACAGACGTATATTCCCACCATATACATAGACTATGGGAGTCCTCGACGAGTTCTTCGCCGGGCTGGAGGGCTTTGAGTGGGACGAAGGCAACTCCGACAAGAACTGGCACCGTCACGCAGTCCGCCAAGCCGAAGCGGAACAGACCCTCCTCAATCGACCCCTTCTCCTCGCGCTGGACGTCAAGCACTCCCGGCAGGAGCCACGGTTCCTCGCCCTGGGCCAGACGGAGGCCCAGCGACGGCTCGCCGTGGTCTTTACAGTCCGGGACACCCGGATTCGGGTGATCTCGGCGCGGCCCATGAGTCAGGCGGAGCGACGGATCTATGGCCAAGCCCAGACGCACCCTAAAGCCGATTCCTGAGTTTCGGTCTGAGGCCGAGGAGCGGGAGTTCTGGGAGACTCACGATTCGGCCAAGTACGTCGATTGGTCGCGGGCGCAGGCCGTCACCTTCCCCAACCTCAAGCCCTCGACCGAGACGATTTCTCTGCGCCTGCCAGCGCCCTTGCTGGCTGACCTGAAGGCCCTCGCCAACAAGCGCGACGTGCCGTACCAGTCCCTGCTGAAGGTGTTCCTGGCCGAGCGAGTCGCCGCGGAATGGCGCCGGCCGAGGCTGGGCGCCGCGCTGTCTAACAAGCGTTTGCAGCCGACGAAGGCGCGGCGCGGGCTCACGAAGAAGACCTCCAAGAAATGAAGGTGCCGCGCCTTCGCGGCTGAAACGCGGTCCGTTAGGCCCCAATTCGGAGATCCTCGTGCTTGCAATAGTCCAGTTCGTCGCGGTGCTCGCGACCACGATATTTGCGGGTGCCGCCGGGTACATCAATCTCGTTGAGCACCCCGCACGGATGGGTTGTTCAACTGAGCTTGCTGCAACGCAATGGGCACCGAGCTACAAGCGCGCCACGCTCATGCAAGCCCCACTGGCGATCATCGGTTTTCTGTGTGGTTCAGTCGCATGGTGGCTTGGTGCTGGCCTTTCATGGCTGATTGCTGCACTTCTCATCCTGGCAGTCGTTCCTTTCACCCTCTTCATCATTGAGCCTTCAACGAACAAGCCGCTGCTAGCTCCCGGGCGTGACCTCAGCTCCGCCGTGACACGCGAGTTGCTGGTCAAATGGGGTCAGCTCCACGCGCGGGGGCGCAACGCGGAGGTGGCCTCCATGCGCACTACCGTCGGCCTTCCCGACAATGATATGCGCATGGACCTTCAGCTCGCCTTCCGCTCCGATGGCGATGTTGCCGGCCAGCGAGAGGACCTCCACCTGTTCGTGCACCGGGATTCGGCGGTACTCCCGAGTCTTTCCGTCCCAGAAGCCGAGCGTCGCGTCCTGCAGTGCACCGATCGCCGTAAAGTACGCGCCCCGCAAGTCCTGCTCGCGCGCGAAGATCAGAAGACCGTTCGCCACCTCGTCCCCGATATCGAAGACGAGGGCGAACGTTCGACGTCCGTCTGCCTTGTCGATCTCCTTCGCCTGCACCGGTGCACCTCCGAATCAGAACAGATCGTGCACCTTGTCGCGGAAGAGCGTGAGCGCGACTCGCCCGCGATTCGGCTCGCCGCGTGCAAGTGCCTTCGCCGTAATGCAGCACCTGGTCGAACTTGACGCGTGGTGGATGCGGCGGCTCGAATGGTTCGACGATGGCCTCGACGAGCGTCGGGCGGCTCGTCTTCCTGGCTGCCCTCAGTGCTTCGGTGAGCGCGCCGCGAACCTCTTTCGGTTTCTCGCAGCGGAAGCCCATTGCTCCGCACGCCTCGGCGAACTTCACGAAGTCGATCGGATGCAGCTCGCACCCGTAGCGTCGCCGGCCGTCAACCCGCCGAGCACGGTGAGACGGTCCCCGGCCTCCAGCGCACCGGTGTCGAGCCCCCGTTCGCGGAGTATCCGCAGCACCTCGGCGTTGGCGTCGCTGTGGCCGAAGATGACGCAATGGTCCTCTCCGCGGAGCCAACTCGAGGAAGTCGATGCCGCGCTCGAAATCGGCGCGCGTGTCCCAGAAATAGGCGATGTGGTCGCCGGGCGCGACGTATTCGCCGCGAATGCCGAGTTCGATGCTGGTAGGTTGGGAGCGCATGGACTCTCAGTACACACTCGTTCCGGGGAGGATGCAGGGGCGCGCCATCGGTCGTATCGCCTGCGTAACTGGCAATGATCGTTCCGGTATCCCCCGAAGGCCCACAAGCGTCATGGCGAAGGGACGCGTGCTACTCCGTCCCCCGTGAAGTCGCACTGAACTCCGGCCGAGGTCGCCCATGCGCACCCCTAGTATCGCCAGTCTCTTCGCAGCCCTTGCCCTTGCCGCCTGCTCGGCGGGCACTCGCGTCATCGTCGTACGTGAACCCGTTCCGGCTCCCGTGCCGATCGATCCGCTCGAGATCACGGTCGCGCGCCCTGTCGGCGGCAAACTGCTGGTTCAGACCAATCGGCCCGCGTACGTCGCGATCTTCGAGATCATTCCAGACCGGGGCGTGGCGCTCGTCCATCCCTCCTCCGCTCGGCAGCGCAACCTGGTTCTGTCCGGCATGAACTGGATTCCTTTCTGGGGAGCGCAGCGCTTCTCGCGCAAGAGCGAGGCGGTGTACGGCGGGCGGGCGCCGGACCGCTACATCTATGCGATTGCGTCGGACCGGCCGCTGCGGCTCACGGACGAGGCGTTCCAGCCGGGCTACGTCCACCGCGTCGTTGGTGCCAACACGTATCGCTCGAACGACCCCTACGTCGTCATGCGAGCGCTGTCGCGGCATTTCGTGCCCGCGGTCATCGACGAGGAATGGGCAGAAGACGCGTACATGGTACGCCCGTCGTCGTACGACAACGAGCGACAACTGATCGCGCGCGTCTACTGTCCCGACGGAACGATGTACGAGATCCCCGCGGAGATCGCGGGCGAGGTCTGGTGTCCGACGGGCACGAACTACGCGATGACCGATCGACCCGATAACGGTGACGCGCTGGCGCGCCGCTCGCCGGTGCGTCCGGACTCGGTTCTGGCGGGCAACGGGCTGCGCGTGCCGAGGCGTGCGCGCGGCACACCGGAGCGCCCGCCGGTCGATCGTGTGCGCGGGCCGGCGCCGGGAGAGAATGGAAGGTCCGGATCCCGACCGGCGCCCCCGCGGCGAGGGGAGCATCCCGAGCATCCCGAGCATCCCGAGCACCCTGAGCACCCTGAGCACCCTGAGCACCCTGAGCACCCTGAGCACCCTGAGCACCCCGAGCATCCGGACAAGGCAGACAGGCCCGATAAACCGGAGAGCGTCGAAAAGCCGGAGAAGGCCGATAACCCGGAGAAGGTCGGCAAGCCGGAGAAGGCCGATAAATCGGAGAGCGTCGACAAGCCGGAGAAGGCCGATAAGCTGAACGCCCCCGTCCCTGACGATGCCGTGTCTGACGAAGGCGATTCAGCCAGTTCGCAACCGGACTCGCTCGATGCGAAACCCGGCACGCCGGAGAAAGCTGAAAAGCCGGCAAAGGCCGCCAGGCCGGAAAATTCCGGGAAGCCCGATCCCCGGGCCGGCCCGGATCCCAGCTCGCCGACCGATTCGATACCGGCGGCGAGCCCGAAGAAGAACGAAAAACGCTCCGTGCCGACCAAGGCCCGAGGGCACCCGTGACCACAGACGGCGAGGCAA
>JBOHTO010000075.1:0-13111 GCA_050733695.1 Gemmatimonadaceae bacterium
CCCCCCCCCCCCCCCCGTGGTTACCCGAGGTCGTCGTGCGAGACCTCAGGAACTTCGGGCTAAGACGCGGAGTCGCAGACGACTACTCACAGCCAATCGTCGCAATGGCGTCCCATGCGGTGGCGCGATGCTAGCACGGAGACTGTCCCTGCAAACCGCTACTCGCCGGTTCGATTCCGGCCCGCGCCTCTTTCAGGCGAGCGATGTCGCATGACATCGTCTCGCCATTTTCTTATCGCCCTGGCATGAATGGGGTAGTGGCCATACGTGTCCACGCGAAGGCGATGGCGAAAGCGGGTCTCCCGCGCAAACAGGTCGTCGGGAACGTTGCGGACGTACTCGATGAGTCGATCGTGGACTTCATCGTGCTGCCTGAGAACTTCGGCGAGTGATAGAGCGCGTTGCTTCTCCGTCATCAACGCGTTGAAGGTCTCGATGCCGCCATACTTCACGGAATAGCGCGGAGACCTGCCGCCGTCACGGATGGTCGGCAGGTGTTCGATCGCCTCCTCTTCCCACACGCTCACGTGTGCAATGATATCGCGGACCGACCACTTTCCCGTGACGTTCGGGATCAGCAATTGATCGTTCGACAGTCCGGCGTAGGAATCCTCGAAATCCTTCCAGGCCGTGTCGAGCCGGGCCAGCACCTGCTCAGTCCTCATCGTCGCAGCCTCGCTTCAATCCGCTGGCATGCTCGGGCCAGGCACGGCACCGTTGGTTCGGCGAGCAGACGCCGCGCCCGTCTCCCGACCGGGCGATTCTACAACGCCGAGCGGCAGTCCGGCACCCACCCCTTGACACTGTTGGCAACTGCGAATATTTTCGCACAGTGCGAACAGTTTCGCACGTGGGCCGGAAACCAGATGGGCAACCCGACCAGACCCGGATTCAGGAAGTGACCCGCATGCCAACAGCAAGCAGCACTGGACGCAAACGACGCCAGCCACGCATCGAGCTCACCAGACGTGAGAATCAGATCATGGAGATCATCTATCGGCGCGGTAGAGCGACCGCGGCCGAGGTGCTCGCCGAGCTTCCGGGTCCGCCCGGCTACTCGTCCGTCCGAAAACTGCTGGAGATACTGGAGGAGAAGGGCCTCGTCACGCACGAGCAGGACGGGCCGCGATACGTCTACTCGTCAGCGATCGAACCGGAACAGGCCCGGCGATCCGCGTTGCAGCAACTGTTGCGCACTTTCTTTGACGGGTCCACCGAGCACGCGGTCGCAGCGTTGCTCGAGCTGTCAGGCCCGAAACTCACCAGCGAGGAGCTGGACCGCATCGCTGAAATCGCCGAGCTGGCAAGAAAGGAGGGAAGGTGATGATGCTCTCAATTCCGGAAGTGGTTTCCACCGCCGTGCGCGAAGACTGGCTCGTCCTCATGATCGATTCGGTCGCGAAGGGGAGTCTCCTGATCATCCTTGCCCTGCTGCTCGTTCGTGCGCTGCGCGGCCGCTCCGCCGCGACCCGGCACTCGATCTGGGCGATCGCGATTGGCGCGCAGCTCGCTCTTCCCCTTCTCGCGCTTTCTCTGCCAGGACTGGCGATCCCGCTGCCACGGCTGGGCAGTCCGGCTTCGGCTGAAGTGCTTGTTGATGGGATTGGGGAGGCCCGTTCCGGGAACGACGGGACACCATTCGCCATCAACGCACCGGCATTGCAGGCCGAGCGACTGAATGCGGAGGATGGAAATCCGCCAGGTAATGTGAGCACAGCGGGGGAGCACCTGGAAACGCGCTCGCCGGTGGCGACAACCGAAACCGGGCCTGCAACGCTCTCCTCGACCGTACCTGCGCGTGCACCGATCAGTTGGGGCGCGATTCTGCTTGCCGTCTGGCTCGCTGGCGGCATCGTCGTGCTGCTGCGTCTCGTCGCGGGTACTATTCGTGTGTCGCGCATGGCGCGAACGGCCGAACGCGTCACCGACCCGCACTGGCTCGCGCTCGCCCACAGGACCGCGGTCGAGATCAGGCTCTCCCGTCCCTTCCATCTCATGAAAGGCGGCCGACTCGATGTGCCGGTCACGTTCGGCATTTCGTCGCCGGTCGTTCTGCTTCCGACAGGCGCGGATGAGTGGCCGGAGGCGAAGCGCAGGGCCGTGCTGCTGCACGAACTCGCGCACGTCGAACGTGGTGATTCCTCCATGCTGCTTCTCTCGCAGATGGCGCTCGCCGTCTTCTGGTTCAATCCACTCGTGTGGATGGCGCTCGAGGGTGTACGCGCCGAGGGCGAACGCGCGTGCGACGACTTCGTGTTGCGCGCCGGCACAAAGGCTTCTGCCTACGTTGATGATCTGTTGATCATGGTGCGCTCGCTGCGTCGCGAGACAGGGCCGGCATTCGCAACGCTCGCGATGGCTCGGCGTTCGGAGTTCGAGGGACGCATGCTCGCCATACTCGATGCGAATCTGGACAGACGTGTGCCTGGCCGGCCGCACCGCTGGCTGATGATCGCTGCCGCCCTGTGCGTTATCCTGCCGCTGGCTGCCATGCGCCCCGTCCCATCTTCGCCGGCGGATGACATCCCACCGCGGTCCGAATCCGATAAACCGGGCGCGACTGATGATCTCGCCGAAGCCGACATGCCGGCGATCCCACATGTCGACGCGCGTCCGGACGGTGCAGAGCAGGATACGCTGCGATTCGGTCGGTCGATGTCCAAACTGCGCCGAATGGTCGAAGAGCAAGTGGATGCGGGAATGATCTCGGAGTCAGTCTCGGAGAGAACTGCGAGTGATATGACGGTGAGAGCCGAGATCCTGGACGAAGCGCAACAGACAATCGAAAACGCGCTTGACATCGACGCCGGCGTCAGTCTGCACCTGGGGACAGAGATCGAGAGCGGGAACGGCACGGGTATCGGCAGCGGCTTCGGCCGTGGCTCTGGTAACGGCAGACGGCAGGGTGTCGCAAACGCCGAGGTCGTGACCGCGCTGATCTCGGCGCTGAACGATGCCGACGCCGAAGTACGGCGCGTGACAATCTCGGCGCTCGGAGATATCGGCGATCCGCGCGCGATCGAAGCGCTGTCGCAGGCGCTGCGCAGCGATCCTGACGCCGAAGTGCGCAAGATGGCCGCATGGGCGCTGGGCGAGATAGAGGAAGCCGCCGCCGTTCCAGCTCTTGCTGAGGCGAGCCGCTCGGACGAGAGCATGGAAGTGCGCAGGATGGCAGTGTGGGCGATGGGGCAGATAGAAGATCCGAGTGCCGTGCCGGCGATCGGGGCCGCACTCCAGAGCACTTCGGACGCCGAGACTCGCAAGATGGCGGTATGGGCGCTGGGCCAGATCGAGAGCCCCACGTCTGTCGGAATTGTCACGCCGTTGCTGTCAGACGATGATGCCGAGGTCCGGAAGCAGGCTGCGTGGGCGCTCGGCCAGATCGAGAGTCCGAATGCAGTGCAGGCGTTGGGCGCCAGCGTGCGTGACGCGGATCCGGAGGTGCGCGCCATGGCGGTGTGGGCACTGGGTCAGATCGAAGCCGAGGCCGGCGCACCATTTCTGGCAACGGCCCTTGCAGACGAGCGCGCGGATGTGCGGCGCAACGCGGCGCGCGCGCTGGGCGAGCTGGACCTCGGGGCGGCACCGCCGGCACTCATCAACGCGCTCAAGGACAGCGACGTGCAGGTCCGGCGAATGGCTGCACGGGCGCTGGGTGAGATCGAGGATCCGGCGGCGGTCCCGGCACTGAGTGCCGCAATGCGGGACTCCGATTCCGAAACGCGCATGGCCTCTCTGCGCGCTCTCTCCGAGATCCGCGACCCGGCGGCGCTCGAGGTCATCATCGCGGCTCTCAAGGATGAGGATCCGGAGATACGAAGACTCGCTGCCCGGGCACTCGGGCAGCGCTGAACCGCTGGCGACACTCTGGCTGGTACTCGTATGACATCAACAGATCGCAGTCAAAGCCGGCGCACTGGACGGGCGATCGTCCTCGCGAGCATGACACTCGTGCTGATCCTCTCGCTGCCGTTCGTTCTCGGTGCACGACCGATTACCGGTACGCGGGCACTCAGGCCGGAGCGCTCAGTACAAACGCCGGTGCGCTTTCCGACAGCCGACTCGGCGCTGGCCAGACAGTTCCTCGCGGCGGTGCGCGGTGCGAGCCCGGTGCTGTGCGAGCTGGCGCTGCGCTCGCTCGACAATCGATTCGGCGGGTGGTGGACGCAGACCAGTATCGGACCCGCGAGCGACGACGCGTCGGCCCGTGCACTGCTGGAATGGAGCGGCGGACGCGACGCTCGAAGCGATGCGTCGGCGGTCCCGCTGCTCCGCGCCGCTCTCTCCGATGCCGACCTCTGTACGCGTTACACCGCCGCGCATCTGCTCGGCGCGATGCGCGACGACGAGCGTGCACTTGCCGCATTGCTCGCGGAGCTCGGAAGTGGAAATCCGCGCACGCGCGAGATGGCGGCGCTCGGGTTGGGAGAAGCGGGAGCCACTGCCGCGACGGATGAGATCCTCGAGCTTCTGGATGATTCCGATGCGCGAGTCCGCAGAACGACGACGTGGGCGCTTGGCGAGATCGAGGATCCCACGGCTCTGCCACACCTGCTGACATCATTGCGCGATGACTCCGACGCCGGCGTGCGAACAATGGCTGCATGGGCCATCGCGAACATGCACTGACGCGCACGCGCCTCATCCCCTGACACATGCGGTTCGTCCCGGAATCGCCGCGCAGAATGCGGGGACACACAACATTGTGCGGTGCGTGATTCAACCATCCACATGATGAGGGTGTCTCAGCGCTGACACCGCACGCCGCATGTGCGCGTAGTCCCGTGCGCGCGTGCAGGCTGGACAGTCCCTCCTTTCGGGGAACTACAGATGAAAAGAATCGGTGTGGCAGTCTGGATTGCCACGTGTGGATCAGGATTGTGCGCAACTGCGTCAGCCGCCCAGACGGTTCAGAACAGGGATGACGCGACCCGGGTCGCGATGATCGACACCGCCCGAACGACATCCGTGCCCACGATGGCCGTCGCTGTTCGCGCAGTGACAGCGCCTGTACTCGATGGTCGCACGGACGACGAGATCTGGCGCCAGGCGCGCGTGATCGACGAGTTCCTCGAGTACGAACCGGATGAGGGTGCGGAAACGCGCTTCAGGACAGAGGCGCGCGTGGCATACGATGATCGCAACCTCTATGTGCTGGTCCGCATGTACGACCCCGCACCGGACAGCATCGTCTCGCTGCTTGCTCGCCGTGATGTCCGGGTCCCGTCCGAACAGCTCAAGCTCGTGATCGATTCGTATCACGACCGGCGAACCGCGTATCAATTCGCCGTGAATCCGGCCGGCGTCAAGCGCGATTTCTACGTGTATAACGACACGAACGAAGATCCATCGTGGGACGCCGTGTGGGACGTCGCCACCGTGATCGATTCCGTGGGCTGGGTCGCGGAGTTCCGAATTCCCTTCAGCCAGCTACGGTTCGCGAACAAGCCGGAGCACACCTTCGGACTGATGATCGTGCGCGACATAGCACGCACCGGCGAGCGCATAAGTTGGCCGCTGTACCATCGGAATGTGCGGGGATACGTATCCCAGGCCGGTGACATCGGAGGGATCAGCGGTATCCCAGCACCTCGTCGCGTCGAGGTCACTCCATACGTCGTGACGAAGAACGTGACCGAACCCGCCGGCAGTGGCGTCTACAATCATGGCCAGGAGCTCACCGGGGGTGCCGACATCAAGTACGGGATCTCGTCCAACCTCACGCTGGATGCGACGATCAATCCGGACTTCGGGCAGGTGGAGGCCGATCCGGGTCAACTCAACCTGTCGTCGTTCGAGACCTTCTTCGAGGAGCGGCGCCCGTTCTTCCTGGAAGGAACAGGGATCTTCACCTTCAACACCCACTGCAACGACATCGAGGGCGACTGCACGGGATTGTTCTACTCACGCCGCATAGGGCGGGAGCCGCAGTTGCTCTTCACCCCCGGCTATTTCGAGGAGAGCGCGCCAACGTCGACCACGATCGTTGGTGCGGCCAAGCTCACCGGTCGTCTCGGGAATGGACTGTCGGTTGGTGTGCTGGATGCCGTTACCCAGCGTGAAGTCGGTGCGGCGGGACGCAGCATCGAGCCGCGCACGAACTATCTGGTGGGACGGCTGCAGCAGGACCTGCGCGACGGACGCAGCGGTCTGGGTATGATGTTGACGGCGGTCAACCGCCGCATGGATCAGCATACCGATGCTTTCCTGCGCGGCAACGCGTATACGGGAGGGCTGGATCTACGGCATCGCTTCTTCGACGGCAATTACGAAGTGGCCGCCTACATCGCGGGCAGTTACGTGACCGGCTCCGCGGAAGCCATTGCAGCGACACAGCGCTCCGGCGTTCACCGCTACCAGCGTCCTGATGATGATCTCGCGTACGACCCCACCCGGACCTCACTCGGCGGCGACGCGGAGCGCATCTCGATCGGCAAGTTCGGCGGCGGGATCACGCGCTTCCAGACGGTCTATCAGCGGTTCAGTCCCGGCTTCGAGATCAACGACGTCGGATTTCTCTCCCGCGCTGATGAGCAGATGCTGCGCAACTGGTTCTCGTTCCAGCTCAATACGCCCGCGATGTTCTACCGCCGCGCATTCCTCAACTTCAACCAGTGGTCCTACTGGACCGTCGGCGGACTGCCCACGGCGTTCGGTTTCAACTTCAACAGCCACGTGGAGCTGAAGAATACGTGGTGGGCGCACATGGGTGCGAACATCGGCGACTTCACGGAGACGTACGACGACCGCGTGGCGCGTGGCGGCCCTGCCGTCCGCAATTCGTCGGACTGGGAGATCTGGTCGGGCATGGAGCTCGACCGCAGAAAGTCGATCACACCGACCGTGTTCGCGGGAGTCTTCGGAAGCGATGGCGGACGCAGCCACGGATGGTGGATCGATCCGCAGGTGAGCCTTCGAGCACGCAGCCGGCTGTCGGGATCCGTCGGCATGAGGTACCAGGAACGCGTGAGCGACGATCAATGGCACTCCAATTTCGGTTCGTCGGGCGAGCCCGGAACGCACTACACGTTCGCCCGGCTCGATCAGACCACGGTGAGTCTCACGACGCGTCTCAGCCTCACGGCCACACCGAACCTCTCGCTCCAGCTCTACGCACAGCCCTTCATGTCGACGGGCACCTACTCGAACTGGCGGGAGCTGGATGATCCGCGCGCCGAGGACTACGATGCGAGATACCGCCCGTTCGATGCTCTGGCAGCAGGGGCGGAAAGCAATGATCCGGGCGGGATCGACTTCAAGCAGTTCCGGTCGAACGCTGTCGTACGCTGGGAGTACAGGCCGGGCTCGACGATCTTCTTCGTCTGGTCGCAGGGACGATCGGCGTTCGATCCGACGGCTGCCGAGTTCAGCCCGCGTCAGGACTTAGACGACCTGTTCGGGCTGCACCCCGACAACACATTCCTTGTGAAGGCGTCGTACTGGTTCAACTATTGACGTGCAGTGACTTCCTGAAGACGGCATCGATCCGCTCGCCATCCCATTGGTAGATGAAGTGCCGGCCCTGGCGGCAGTGCGAGAGCACTGGCGGACGGAGGATCGCGGCGCACTCGCCGCCGGCGTGCCGTACGCTGTCGTGAGCAATCCCCCAGGACCCCGTGCTACGCAGCGCACGCGCCAGGTGCTGTGATGCCTCGTAGCTGTTCGCGTCGTAGATGGTGGGGAGCGCCGAACGGCGACCGCGGATGTCATGGAGATCGCCGTCCAGACGTGCGATGAGCACGCGCATCTGGAGCTCCATCGCCGGCTGCTGTGTGGCGCTCATGAAGCGTTCGCGATGGTAGCGCGTCTCAGCGATTGCCGTCGCTTCATCGTGCGCGGCGTAGTACGCGCCGAACGAGCCGTCGGTGAAGCGCCCGCCAACAGGTGCCGGATGCGTGAAGGCTGCCATGATGTAGCTCGCCCCCGATCCCGTTACCCGATCCCCGGGAGACACGAGCGAGATCTTCCCGGCTTCCTGTCGCAGCCGATCGTTGGTCAGCGACTCCACAGCAAGCACGGCATCCAGGTCGGCGGGATCAGCGACCCGCTCGAACAGCGGGACGGTCGGAAAGCGGCTCGGAATGATTCGAAAGCACGGTTTCCATGCTACGCGCCGGACAGGGATCTTCGTTGTGCCGCCGGTACGAGGCACGCTCACACCGAGCCGCCACGCTCCGCATCCAGGTACTGCCGGACCACATAGAGGTCCGCGACATTGCCGGAGAGCATGCGTTCGAGCGCCGAGCGTCCGTTGAATGGCGCGGCCGTGTTGGGACGTCGCACCCAGGCATCGGCGGCATGCTCATCGGGCAGCAGGATCTGCAGCGCCTTGTATATCCCCAGAATGTACGAGATTCTCTCGAGAACGTCCCTGGGCAGAATGTCTGTTCCCTCGCGCTTCCACTTGAAGTAAGTGGACCGCGGGCGGACACCGAGCAGGGTCATCTGCTGCGTGACATCGAGCTCCCAGAGCTCCGCGATGCGAAAGAACGTGCGGAGTGCGGGGCGTGCGAGACCAGCCGGGCGGAGGGCGGGCCAGGATCGGGCAGCTTGTGCCATGGTCCAAATATACACTTAGAGCCGCGCAATGTCCAGATGAGGACATCGGACCCGCCGGCGATATGCGCACAGCGCTCGCCCACCGATGTCAGCGGCCAGGGAACCGCCCATGTCGCGCCATGCGGAATGCCGGGGCTACGGCACGCGGAGACATCAGCCGGCAGCTATTGCGCAATTTCTCCTTCCTGCGCATATAGGACAGCGGGCGGCCGTAGGCACCGCCTGTTTGTGCTCTTCGAAGTCAGGCAGTGGCAGGTGACCGTTCAGCTACAGCGAAACATGACGGACACCATCGCTTCGCTCCGGGTTGCTCTGGCCCGGCGCTACGAGATCCAGCGGGAGCTGGGTAAGGGATCGTTCGCGACGGTATACCTCGCGCGCGACCTCCGCCACGAGCGCAGGGTGGCGATCAAGGTGCTGCGCATCGATCCCTCCACTGACGCCGGCGAGCTCCGCTTCGTGCGCGAGATCAGGTTCCTCGCACGGCTGCAGCACCCCAACATCCTCCCGCTGCACGACTCGGGTCACGTGGAGGACATGCTCTACTACGTGATGCCGTATGTCACCGGCGAGTCCCTGCGCCAGAGAATGGATCGCGATCGCAAGCTCCCGGTGGGCGACGCGGTGTGTTTCGCGCGCGAGATCGCGGACGCGCTCAGCTATGCGCACCGGAACGACGTCGTGCATCGCGACATCAAGCCGGAGAACATCCTTCTCTCCGGATCGCATGCGATCATAGCCGACTTCGGCATCGCGCGCGCTCTGCACGAGAGTCGCGGTGTGCACCTGACGCGGACAGGACTCGGCGGTCCCGGCACACCCGCGTACATGAGTCCCGAGCAGATGCTGGGCAGCCACGACGCGCTGGATGGGAGGAGCGACATCTATTCGCTCGGCTGCGTGTTGTACGAGATGCTGGCCGGTGAGCCGCCATTCGCGGGCAAGGGCGGCTTCGCCCGGCGTTTCACGGAGCCGCCGCCGCCGATATCGGCCCTGCGATCAGGCGTGCCGGCGGGAGTGGAGAACGCGCTGGTGCGCGCTCTCGACAGGGATCCCGCCCGGCGGTTCGGCGACGCTGCCCTGTTTGCCGAAGCATTGACTGTTTCGGTCGCACCCGGGACGTGCGATGTCCCGGATTCGGCGCATCCCCCGGCGTCACGGGGTGTTGGTGTCGGAGCATCGCCGGCGGATGCCTCCGCCGCCGAGAGCATCGCTGGCAATCCGCGGGCGACGTTGGCGCCCGCGGCTGGTACCGGATCGAGCTCCAGCCGCTGGCGCGGGCGAATGTTGCAGTCGCTCTCCGGCCGGAGACGCCGCTGGGCATGGGCTCTCGCCTCTACGATCGTCGTCGCCGCAGGCCTGTCGCTCGTTCTTACCGGTGGCCGTGCGGAAGGCGTGTCCGTCAGCAGCGAAGCATTCGTCGTGCTCCCGTTCGCCGAACGGTCAGCCGGCAGACGCCCGCCGCTCAGTGGCGGTGAGGCCCGAATGCTGGTTCACGATGGGCTCGCCCGCTGGACCGAGCTCAAGCTCGTGAGCCCGATGCGCGTCAACGATGCGGTGGGTAGCCAGCCGCCGAACGATGTGCGGGAAGCCTTGCGCACGGCTCGAGGGCTCGGTGCGGGAACGCTCGTGTGGGGAGAGATCGCCCAGCGTGCTGACTCGTTCGAAGTACGAGCGGCGTTGTACGATGTGGAGGGCGGCGATGAGGCTGTTGTCGAGCACAGCATGCGCATACCGATGACAATGCGCGATGTACGGGGCCGTTTCGCGGAACTCGCGGACTCACTGCTCATGGGCAAGCCGACATCGAAAGCTGCAGTAGCGGGTGCGGCGGGGACGCGATCGCTTGCCGCATGGAGGGCGTACTCGCGCGGGCATCAGGCTCTGGCCACGTGGGATATCGTGGCCGCAGAAAAGGAGTTTCGCGCGGCCACGGAGCTGGATCCGGAGTTCGCGCATGCCTATCTCTGGTTGGCGCAGTTGGGATCGTGGCGGGTACACGATGCCGATTATGGTGACGATGGTAGCGGCGTGTTTGCGGCCGCGGCCCAGGCCTGGGGACGGAGAGCGCAGCTCACCGAACGTGATGCAGCAGTTGCCGCCGCGCTCCTGGCTCTCGCCGAGGATCGCTATCCCGATGCATGTGCGCGCTACGGCGAGATTGTCGCGAAGGATTCGCTCGATTTCACTGGCTGGTATGGACTCGGCGAGTGCAACAGTCGTGACAGGATCGTGGTGCGCGACGAGCGAAGCCCGTCGGGCTGGCGGTTTCGCGGGAGCTACAGGAGTGCCGCTGTCGGCTATGAGCGAGCGCTGCAACTTGTCCCATCCCTGCACCTGCTGCTCGATGGTGCAGTCTTCGACTGGCTCAAGCACCTGCTCGTGACGGATCGCAATCATTATCGGCCCGGCGCCTCGATCGACAAGAACAGCTTCCTGGCCTTTCCCTCGCTGGACCACGATACGCTCGCCTTTGTTCCTTATCCTTTCGATCGGGCGCGATTGAACGACCCTGGCACTCGCCCCGGGACGCAAGGCGCAGCCATTGACCAGAACCGCTCGACGCTGCGCCGAATGGCGCTCAGATGGACCGAGGCGGTACCAGAGGACGCGGCCGCATGGGAAGCGCTCGCGCTGGTTCTGGAGTCGGCTGTTGATCTCGATGCGGCGAGCGCAACGCTCGGTCGTGCGCGTTCCCTGGCCGTCGATCCCGTTCGGCGACTTCGGCTCGCCGCGGCCGATGTCAGGGTTCGCATCAAGCTGGGCGAGTTTGTCGCCGCATACCGCCTGATCGACTCCCTGCTTGCCGCCAATCCGTCCGCCACCTCCCTGAACGCCGACCTGGTCGCGGCACTCGCCATGCTCGTGGGCCGGCCGCACACGGCCTCCGGAATGCTCGGCGTGTTTCGAGATGACTACGAGGTCGTGCTCTCGGAAGGAACCAGGGTCACACTCGCGCCTGCGTTGGCAGATCCCGCTCTTGCCATGAGGGCGTATGCGGCGATGGGGGCACCAGTCGACAGCATCCGGGCGATCAGGCGCGCGATAGAGCGCCGGCTACGCAGCTATGTAGCCGACGCCGACCATGATGCGGTGCATGCTGCGATTCTGGCGCGACCCATGTCGCAGGCTTTCCCCGAAGTTGGCTTTGACGCGGCAGAAGGGATCGATCCCACCACTGTCCCGCTTCTGGCGATGCAGCAGATGCTCGGGCGGGGACAAGGGACTGAAGTGCGACGCCGCCTGGGGGCAATCAGGGCAACGCGTTCATCGCGCATCCCCGGCAGCATTTCCATCGACGCAACTTTCGCGGAGGCAGTGCTTCTCGTCGCCCTCGGTGACAGCGCCGAGGCGGCCGCCTATCTCGATGCGACGCTCGATGCCCTGCCGGCGATCAACGTCCGTGTACTTGACCATGTCGAAACCGCGGGCCCATTGGTGCGAGCCATGGCTCTGCGCGCAGAGCTGGCGCACGCGGCCGGTGATCGACCGACGGCGCGGCGGTGGGCAGCGGCCGTAGCTACGCTCTGGGCCGACCCGGACGACCCGATGCGTCCGGCACTTGGACGCATGCACCGGATACTCGCAGAACCGACGTAAAGTCACCGTTGTAGCAAGCTCTTTCCCGCTTTCTCGGAGGGTACTGTCATGCCAGTCGGGCCAATCGGTGTGGTTGGAAAGGTGCTGGGTCTGGCAATCCTTGCGCTGGTATCGGCGTGCAACGGTGGTAGCGGCGACGAACGGGGGCGCAGCGGAACGGAGGCCGCGGCGGACACGCCGGGGGCCGAGGCCTCGATGGTCGTCATGAACGGGCAGGGTCAGAAGGGTGGAGAAAAGCACAACGGGGAAGGCAAGGACAAGGAGAACTGCGTCCCGGACAATAACACGACGACGCCGGCCTATGCGGACAGGCTCGTCGACGGCAAGCCCTTCTGGGACTACGTGAACAATCTCTGTTTCTCGGAATTCCCGGGTTCTGAAGCGACCGTTCTGCCCGATGCGGCATTAACGTGGATCCTGCCCGAGCAGGGAGCGCACAAAGTGCCCTTCGACAGCCTGGCCGAGGACAAAGGCGGCAGAGTTATGGCGCGGATCATCAACGTGGATCCGGACAACGATGCCACGAAGTTGAAGAGCGGAAAGAAGCTGGAAAAGTTCAATGGCAAAGAGTACGCCTACCTATGGATGGGGAGGAACGCAGCTGGGAAGGCCGCCGGCGTAATCTTCAGGAAAGGGAACGGGTGGACGGTGGACAGGCTCGTTGAGGGAGAGCCGATCGTGTTCACATCTGACGGAGCCCACACATACGCGGCGGCGTCATGGCATCCACCCCACACCAGCATTAAGGCCGACGTGTCCGCCTTGACCAGCCACCGGAGCGCCTGGACAAGCTGCGCCGGCGGCTGTTGTACCGCACCTGAACTCATCGAATAGCGATCCAGAGCTCCCACGCGTCCGGTGCTCTCACGTTGGGCCGCTCGGGGCCGAGCAGCGTTGTGTCAATTACAGGCGCGGGCGTCCAGCGAGAATTGCGGCCGGATCGTCCGTGACG
>JBOHTO010000076.1:0-4106 GCA_050733695.1 Gemmatimonadaceae bacterium
CCCCGAGTATGAGGCCGAGCGCGAGTCCGGCGGGTACCTCGCGGAGCGCCACGCGCCACCAGTCGCGAAGCCGGATCTCCTGCAGCGCCATCGCCCGTATGATCAGCGATGTTGCCTGCGATCCGGAGTTGCCACCCGAACTGATGATGAGCGGGATGAAGAGTGCGAGCACGACGGCCCGCTCGATCTCCATCTCGAAATGCCCCATCGCCGCGGTTGTCAGCATCTCGCCCAGGAAGAGCGCGCACAGCCAACCGGCGCGCTTGCGCAGCATCCCGGCGAGCCCCATCTGCATGTACGGCTCCTGCAGCGCCTCCATGCCGCCGAACTTCTGCGCGTCCTCCGTCTGCTCCTCGACGATCGCGTCGATCACGTCATCGACGGTCACCACGCCGAGCACGCGCCCGACGTCGTCCACCACCGGGACCGCTACGAGGTCGTACTTGCTCGTCACCTGGGCCACTTCCTCTCGATCCGCCGTCGGCAGCACGCTCACGATCTCTTCCCACGCCACGTCGGCGATACGCGCGCCCTCCGGGGCGGCGAGCAGCTCCCGCAGCGAAAGCACGCCGCGCACGCGTCCATCCCTGTCGGTGGCATAGATGGCGTACATCGCCTCGCGGCGCCCCGTGCGCGCGACGGCGCGAACTCCCAGAAGCGCGCGCTCCACCGGCGTGTCCTCGGGCACCGATACGAACTCCGTCGTCATGAGGCCGCCCGCGCTGTCGGTCGGGTAGGCCAGCAGCCGCTCCGTTTCCCCCCGCGCCTCCACCGGGATCTCGGCAAGGATATCGTCGACGGTGCTCGCCTCGAGCTCCTCGAGAGCGTCCGCGCGATCGTCGGGAGTCATCTGCGTGACGAGCGCTGCGGCCTGGCTCGTTGTCATCGCTTCCAGCACGTCGGTGCGCAGATCGTCCTCGAGATACTCGAGCACATCTGCGGCGCGCGCGGGCGCGAGTGCGGCGAGAAGGGCGGCCACGCGATCCCGCGGCATCGCTTCGGCGACATCGGCGAGATCGGCGGGGTGCAGCTCCTCCGTCTCCGCGGCGACGTCGTGGGGCGATTCCTCGAGCATGCTCAGCAGGTCCGGCACGAGCAGCGCCGCGACCGGACGCTCTTCATTCCTCTGGGTAGGCGTCATGCATCACCGTCCGTTGTCGGGCAGCAGGAGGCGCGTTCGTACGGGCTCGGCCTCGCGGGGCGCGTCAAGTTAGAGCGCAGCCTGACATCCAACAAGCGCGCTGTCCAATGGGTCATGGGTATCCGCTGGCCGCCCCTGCGTTGACGGTAGCTACCCGGCCACGCAGCTTTCGCCACCCTTCCATCACCCCTACTCCTGCGCTCGCATGACCCGCACCGGCATCGCCTTTCTCGGACTCGGTGCCATCGGTCGGCCGATGGCACGGCGCATCGCGCTGGATGAACGCTTCGAACTCGTCGTGTGGAATCGCACGCGCGCGACGGCGGATGATCTCGCGCACGGCGGGCAGGCGCGCGTTGCTGCGACGCCTGCACATGCGGCTGGAGCTGCCGAGTTCGTGATCACCTGCCTTCCGACATCTGCCGACGTCGAGTCGCTGCTCGATGGTGCTGACGGCCTGCTGGCCGGGATGACCAGCGGCAGCGTCCTGATCGACTGCACTTCCGGCGATCCCGCGGTTTCGCGCCGCATCGCGCGCCGGCTCGGTGACCTCGGCCTCGGGTTCATCGATGCGCCGGTGAGCGGTGGCACGTCGGGCGCAGAGGCCGGGACCCTCACGGTGATGTGCGGAGGCGACGAGTCGCTGCTGGAGCGTGCGCACCCCGTGATCTCGGCGTTCGGCAGGAAGATCGTGCGCTGCGGCGGAGTGGGAACGGGCCACGCGCTCAAGGCCGTGAACAACGCACTGCTCGCCGTGCACATCTGGTCTGCGGCAGAGGGGTTGGCCTCGCTCGCGAAGGCGGGTGTGTCGCCCGCCGTGGCGCTGGATGTCATCAACGCATCGAGCGGCAGGTCGAACGCATCGGAGAATCTCTTTCCGGAGCGTGTGCTGACGCGCGCATTTCCGCGCACGTTCCGGCTCGCGCTCCTCGACAAGGACGTCGGAATCGCCGCGTCGGTCGCCCGCGAAGGGCACGTGCCGTCCGCGCTGCTGCAGTTGACCGCCGAGCTGTTCCGCACGGCGCACAGCGCCCTCGGTGAGGAGGCCGATCATGTAGAAGCCGTGAAGCTGGTGGAGCAATGGGCCGGAGTCGAGATATCGTGACGAGCGTGATCTCGGTGGATGAGATCAGGGCCTGCTTCCCGGCTCTCAGCCGCAGACACGCGGGCCGGACGGTTGCCTACTTCGACGGCCCGGGCGGAACCCAGACGCCGCGCGAGGTCGTCGGCGCAATGAGCGAGTACCTGTATCATCACAACGCCAACATGCACTGGATGTACCCCACGAGCGTGGAGACCGATGCGGCCATCGCGGAGGCGCGCAACGTGTTCGCGGACTTCCTGAATGCCGCGCCGGACGAGATCGTGTTCGGCGCGAATATGACGACGCTCACGTTTCACCTCGCGCGTGCCCTGGGCCGCGGCTGGGGTGCCGGCGATGTGGTCGTCGTGACCGACCTGGAGCATCACGCCAACGTCGCGCCCTGGCGCGCACTCGAACGGGAGCGCGGCATCACCGTTCGGTCAGTGGGCTTTGCTGTCGAGGACGGCATGCTGGACTGGGATTCACTGGAAGCGGCGATACGTGGAAACGACGGCGGTGCACCTTCCGGCGAACGCACGCGCCTGCTCGCGATCGGCGCCGCGTCGAATGCACTCGGAACGGTCACCGACGTCGCGCGCGCCGCCCGCCTGGCGCGCGATGCGGGTGCGCTCGTGTTCGTGGACGCCGTGCACTTCGCGCCGCACTGTCTACTGGATGTAGCCACGCTGGACTGCGACTTTCTCGCGTGCTCGGCATACAAGTTCTACGGACCGCATGTGGGAGTGTTGTACGGCAGGCGCGTGGCGCTCGAGGCCCTGGATGTACCGAAGCTCGAGCCGGCACCGGACTCCGCGCCCGAGCGCCTGGAGACCGGAACGCAGAATCACGAGGGGATCGTCGGTGCAGCGGCTGCGGTCGATTTTCTCGCGTCGCTCGCGGGATCGGGAGGGGATCGTCGCACGCGGCTGGCGCGAACGTTCTGCGAGCTGCGCGAGCGTGGCCAGGCGTTGATCCAACGGCTCTGGACGGGACTCGGCACGGTCCCGGGTGTGCGACTGTTCGGGCCGGGGCCGGGGATGCCACGCACGCCGACCGTCTCCTTCACCGTTGCAGGGCGGCCGGCGGACGATGTTGCGCTGGCACTGGCAGAGCGCGGCGTGTTCGTATCGAGCGGGGATTTTTACGCGAGTACAATCGTGGAGCGGCTTGGACAGGCCGAAGGTGGGCTCGTGCGGGCCGGTTGTGCATGTTACACGACCGAGGAGGAAGTGGACGCGCTCGTCATCGGCGTGGCCGGGCTGGTTCCATAGCCGGTCCCATAACTGGTCCCATAGGGGGAAATGGATCCGCTTGGGCTTGTCTTCAGAGGAGTTCCCGTTGACCTGGAACCAACGCGTTCGGCAGATCCACCGCTGGCTCTCCATTGCCTTCACGGTAGCCGTCATCGTCAACATCGGTGCCTTGAGACAGGACGAACCTGCCGTCTGGGTGTACCTCCTGGCGCTGATCCCGCTCGCCTTGCTCCTGCTCACCGGTCTGTACCTGTTCGTGCTGCCGCATGCCGCCAGGTGGCGCACCGGGCGACGCACCGGTGGAGAGGCGTGAACACAATGGACGACAAGACGCCCAGGAAGTCAGCGAAGCTCGCAAAGAAGCCAGCGAAGCTCGCAAGGAAGGCCGCCGCCAGGCAGGGCGCTCGGAAGGCGGCCAAAGCGCGCAAGGCGGCGCCGAAGTCGCAATCCCGCAAGGTCGCAAAGCCGACCCTGCTCGCGGGCGGCAACCCCCAGATCGCGAAGGGCTATGGCGACGCCCCCGTGCATGCCTACATCGCGGCCATGCCGGGCTGGAAAAGCGACGTCGGGCGCCGCATCGATGAGATCATCGTGCGCACCGTCGCGGGCGTGCACAAGGCAGTCAAAT